>NZ_RJNJ01000014.1:0-21704 GCF_003943825.1 Streptococcus oralis | reverse complement strand
GATTAATCTGATGTGTCAAATTTTATTATAGTAGAAGGATAGCATAATGAAGAAACTGAAAGTGATGGTTGTTTTTGGAACACGACCTGAAGCCATCAAAATGGCCCCTTTAGTGTTGGAGTTGCAAAAACATAGTGATACAATTGAAACAGTTACTGTTGTGACAGCTCAACATCGTCAAATGCTAGATCAAGTTCTTGAAACATTTCGAATTCAGCCTAACTATGATTTAGATATCATGGGGAAAAACCAGTCTCTTTTAGACATTACTGGAAAAATTTTAGAAAAGTTTGATCCAGTTGTTAAGCAAGAACTTCCAGATATAATTCTTGTTCATGGAGATACAACGACAACTTTTGCAGCAAGTTTAGTTGCTTTCTATAATCAGGTACGTATCGGCCACGTTGAAGCTGGTCTAAGGACCTTTGATAAGTATTCTCCTTTTCCAGAAGAAATGAATCGTCAGATGACTGATAACCTAGCGGATCTTTATTTTGCTCCAACTAGTGAGAGTAAAGAAAATCTCCTCAAGGAAAATCACCCTGAGTCTGCTATTGTCATTACGGGGAATACAGCCATTGATGCATTGAAACTAACCGTTCAATCGGATTACTATCATGAAGTTCTAGATCAATTGGATCCAGATAAGAAACTTGTATTGGTAACCATGCATCGTCGTGAGAATCAAGGTCATCCAATGAGAAATGTCTTTACAGCTTTACGTGAGATGGTCGATCTTCATCAGGAAATTGAAGTTGTTTATCCTGTTCATCTTAGCCCTGCTGTGCAAGAAGCAGCAAAGGATATTCTAGCTGGTCATGACCGCATTCACTTGATTGAGCCTTTAGATGTAGTTGATTTTCATAATTTGGCTTCAAGAAGCTATTTTATCATGACTGACTCTGGAGGTGTTCAGGAAGAGGCGCCTTCTCTCGGCAAACCTGTCCTTGTTCTTCGTGACACGACGGAACGTCCAGAAGGTGTTCGTGCAGGAACCTTGAAGCTAGTTGGTACGAATCCAGTACGTGTCAAAGACGCTATGGCAGCACTCTTAACAGATGAAACTCTTTATAGACAAATGTCTCAGGCACCAAATCCTTATGGAGATGGAAGAGCCTCTGAACGAATCGTACAATCCATTCAACAGTACTTTGGGGCAGCAACTTCTGTATCTGAATTCAAAGGGGGGAAATAAGATAAAATGAAAAATTGGAGTCAATTTAAAAACTGGCTTATGGCTTTGCTTGCTTGTGAGGTCATTCTTTTGGTGCTTTGTTTTTTGTATGCTCGAGCAATCATTTTAGAACAAATCTTGTTTTTAGCTTTAGCCTTGTTTGCAGTGTTGGTATTATCTGACCTTTTACTTACTTGGACCCTTATCTTAGCATTTGGTTTTGGACTTATCGTTTTGGTTGCGGGTGTGGTTTATATCCCAATCATTCAACTGATCTTCTTATTAATCAGTTTTCCAATTTTGATTGGGATTCTACTTAAGGTTCGTTATTATTTCTTCAAGGTGACCTCAAAGGTCCAAGAACAGGAAGACGAAGCTCGAGCAGATTACCAAGCGATGGTCACTGAACAAAGTGATGTGATGGTACAGTCCTTATTGATTCATTGGGCACATGAAGATTTGTTCTTCCAGATTAAACCGAAAGAACATAACCAGATGCTCAGTCGTATTCAAGAGGGAATTGCTCAGGAATTGAGCTACAATGATAAACTCTATTACGTTTCGGATGGTAATTTTCTCGTTCTATCGAGTAGTAGCCAACATTCTTTGAAGGAACTTTATTTGAATGGTTTGCAGGAGAAACTGAGCAGTTTAGTTTTTCATGGAGAAGATGGCAATCAAGGAATTCAGTTCCAAACAGGCTATTTGGTGATTAACTCTGATAATAAAGATAAATACCAAGACTACACGGATGTCGCCAGTCATCTCAAACGTCAACTAGAGACAGATGTAATTGTAGAATATTAGGAGGGAAACATGACTTTAACCGAACTATTTTTTGGTATTGCTTTGGGACTCAGTCTCGTCTTTGGCATTTGTTTTATCATACTATTTATTGCATACAATATTCTTTACCATCGAGTGAACAAAAATTTTAAGGCGGTGAATCATGATTAGTCAAATGTTAATGATTTTTACCTTGCTTACAATTTGGATTTCTCTAGCTTGGGGCTTGGTAATTCTCTTTTCGGCAGTACACTTTTGGTTTAAACACAGTGATTTTCGTGTAGATACTTCGCCGCTACCTTATTATCCTAAGGTTACCATTGTTGTTCCTGCTCATAATGAGGATGTGGTTATTGCCCAAACGGCAAAAGCTATCTTGGATATGAACTATCCTCACGACCGTGTGGAGTTGCTTCTATTTGCGGATAACTGTTCGGATAACACCTATGCAGAATGTTTGTCAGTACAAGCCATGCCTGAATATGCAGGAAGAAATCTGACTATTATCGATCGTACTGGTACGGGAGGAAAAGCGGGCGTTCTAAACGATGCTTTGGAGATGGCAACAGGTGAATACATCTGTGTTTATGATGCAGATGCCATGCCTGAAAAAAAATGCCCTTTATTTCCTTGTCAAAGAAGTGATGAAGGATCCAGAACGTCACGTGGCATCTTTCGGTCGCAACAAGACTCGAAATGCCAATCAAAATTTCTTGACTCGTTGTATCAACCAAGAAATCGTTGTTACTCAGCGCGTGCACCACGTTGGGATGTGGCATCTCTTTAAAATTGGGCGTATCCCAGGAACCAACTTTATCATTCAAACCGACTTTGTAAAGAGTATCGGTGGTTGGAAAAATGGTGCCTTAACCGAGGATACCGATATTTCCTTCAAAATCATGCAGAGTGGTAAATTGATTGCCCTTGCCTATAATTCAGAGGCTTTCCAACAAGAACCTGAGACTTTAAAGAGTTACTATATGCAGCGTAAACGTTGGGCAAAAGGAAATTATGAAGTTGTTCTTTCAAACTTTAAGCATTTATTTGGCAGAGCAAACTGGCGCGTTAAACTAGAAGTCTTTAACTATTCATGTGTTTTCTTTTGGTTTAATTTTGCCATTGTTTTATCAGATTTGATTTTCCTAGCGAATGTGCTAGCAATCTGCCTTAATCTTTTCTTCCCAGATGTCAGGGTTCCATTTGCTTTTGATGCGGACAATATCTACATTGCCCAGCTCATGCTTTTTAACTGGATACTCATGATTGGTCTCTATTTGATGCAAATTATGACAGCATTGGCAAGTCAGTTTGGACAAGCGACGACTAAACAAATCTGGTTAGCCTTGGCAGCTTATTTCTCTTATGCACAGATGTTTATCGTTGTATCCGTTGATTCCATTTCTTCAATCGTGCTGGATAAAGTACTCCGACGAAAAGAAACCAAGTGGGTTAAAACCAAACGATTTGCAGGATAGGAGGTTCTATGAAAACAAATAAATTAAAATATGTCTGGTTTGTGCTCATCCTTTCTATCTTTTGTTTAGCCTTGTTTTTAGCAAGAGGAAGGACTAAAATCGAGATGCGCAATCGAATTTACAGCCAATGGAGCCAACAGTTTCTCGTTACAAAAGGCGATCAGTCTTATGTTCGTACGACGAATGATTCTGAGGAAACGACAGTTTTATCAGAAGCCCAAAGTTACGGCATGCTCATAACGGTTTTAGCAGCCCAAAAAGGGCAAGCGAGTCAAGCAGATTATGATAGCCTTTATCGCTATTACCAAAATCATCGTATCGAGGGAACGCAGTTGATGTCTTGGAAGCAAGTGATCACAAATGGTAGCGAAACGGTTGAGAAGCAAAATGCAACTGATGGGGATCTCTACATCGCTTATTCTTTGATTGAAGCTGCCAAGCAGTGGCCTGATAAAGCACAGGAATACCAAGCGCAAGCTAAAAAAATATTAGATGATATCCTTCAATACAATTACAATGACGAGACCGGTGTTTTAACAGTAGGAAACTGGGCAAACAAGGATTCCGATTATTATTACTTGATGCGGACGTCCGATACCCTTCCTCACTATTTCCAGTCTTTTTATGACCTGACTGGAAATAAACAGTGGTTAGACATTAAGGATAAGATGCTTGGGCAACTGGAGCAAATCAGTTCTCATTCTGATACGGGTCTCTTGCCAGACTTTATCTGGGCTGAGAAGTCAGGGGCACGTCTTGTTGATGCCAACACAATCGAATCTCAATATGATGGGGCGTACTCTTATAACGCTTGTCGTTTGCCTTATCACCTGTCACAGAGCCAGGATGAAAGAAGCCAAAAACTCGTTCAAAAGATGATGGATTTCTTTATGAAAGAGCAACGCATTTATGCTGGATATGACTTGAACGGAACGGCCCTCAATCAATACCAGGCAGGTAGTTTCTTGGCGCCGATTACCTATGCGTCTGACAAGGGAGAAGGCTATCTGAAACTTCTTCAGCAAAATAAATACATTTTCACACAAGATTTACCTTTGGACAACTACTATGATGCAACGATGATTACCATGATTGCTCTAGAGATGTTCTAGGATGAAAAGAGAGGGCTAGTTTTTCTGGCTCTCTTTTTGATAGGATTTTCATCTTTTTTCAAAAAAGGAATTTCATCAGCTTTATGGTATAATGGAAAGAGTGATAAAAAAGAGGTAGAGAGATGGATGCAAAATTAAAATACAAGGCAAAGAAGATTAAAATCGTCTTTTTTGATATTGATGATACCTTGCGTACGTCAAAGACAGGTTTTATTCCAGCTACAATTCCCACTGTCTTTAAACAGTTGCGTGAAAAAGGAATTTTAACAGGAATCGCCTCTGGACGTGGTATTTTTGGTGTTGTTCCAGAGATTCGTGAGCTCAAACCGGACTTTTTTGTAACCCTAAATGGGGCCTATATAGAAGATAAAAAAGGTAAGGTCATTTATCAACATCAGATTGACAAGTCAGATGTTGAGGAGTACATTTCTTGGACGAAGGACGAGGGAATTGAGTACGGCCTGGTTGGTAGTCATGACGCCAAACTCTCCACGCGAACAGAACTGATCAGTGAGGCTATTGATCCCATTTATCCAAACTTGGATGTGGATCCAGACTTCCATGAAAAAGTAGAGATTTATCAGATGTGGACCTTTGAAGATAAAGGAGATGCCTTGCGCTTGCCAGAGTCTTTATCGGATAAACTTCGCATGGTGCGTTGGCATGAACATTCATCTGATATCGTGCCTATTTCAGGTTCAAAAGCCACAGGTGTAGCCAAGGTGGTGGACCATTTAGGCTTGAAACCAGATAATGTTATGGTCTTTGGGGATGGTCTCAATGACTTGGAACTCTTTGATTATGCTGGAATCAGTATTGCTATGGGTGTTGCCCACGAAAAGATCAAAGAAAAAGCAGATTATATTACAAAAACAGTAGAAGAAGATGGCATTTTTGATGCCTTAGAAGGATTTGGTATGGTAGAAAAAGAATTGCATTTCCCACAAGTAGACATTGAAACAGTAGAAGGTCCGTTGGCGACTATTAAGACAAATTACGGAGACTTGCGTATCAAGCTCTTCCCTGAACATGCTCCCAAAACAGTAGCCAACTTTGTTGCTCTGTCAAAAGATGGTTACTATGATGGTGTCATTTTCCACCGAATTATCAAGGACTTTATGATCCAAGGCGGAGACCCAACTGGTACTGGTATGGGGGGAGAGTCAATCTACGGTGACTCTTTTGAAGATGAATTTTCAGAAGAACTTTACAATATCCGTGGTGCACTTTCTATGGCCAATGCGGGTCCAAATACCAATGGTAGCCAGTTCTTTATCGTGCAAAACCAACATTTGCCATATTCTAAGAAAGAGATTGCGCGTGGTGGCTGGCCTGAACCAATCGCTGAGATTTATGCAGAACAAGGTGGAACTCCTCACCTTGACCGCCGCCATACTGTTTTCGGGCAGTTGGTAGACGCAGAATCTTTTGCAGTCTTGGATGCCATTGCAGCTGTTGAGACTGGTGCAATGGACAAACCAGTTGAAGATGTGGTTATTGAAACGATTGAAATTGAGGACTAGAATGAAAATTGGTGATAAGCTAACTGGGCGTATTACAGGAATTCAGCCCTATGGTGCCTTTGTTGAGTTAGAGACAGGGGTGACAGGGCTGATTCACATCTCGGAGATTCGGACGGGATTTATTGAAAATATCTATGACATTTTAAAAATTGGCGATGAAGTTCAAGTTCAGGTGGTGGATTTTGACGAATACACTGGGAAGGCCAGTCTTTCTATCCGTACCTTGGAAGAGGAAAAACATCAATTGCCAAGACGGAGACGTTTTTCAAATGATCGGATCAAGCACGGTTTTGCACCACTTGGACGAATGATGCCTGTTTGGACGCGTGAGGCATTAGAGCATTTAAAGAAGAAGCCGTAAATACGATTATCTAAATTATTTGTGATATTAACATCATTTGTTATAATAAAAGTATGAAAGAAGAACAATTATTAAAACCAGGAGAGCGAATCAACCAGCTCTTTTCGACAGATATCAAGATCATTCAAAATAGAGAGGTGTTTAGCTATTCGGTGGATAGTGTTCTTTTATCACGCTTTCCTCGCTTCCCTAAACGGGGTTTAATTGTGGACTTTTGTGCTGGAAATGGTGCAGTGGGACTTTTTGCTAGTTCACGTACTCAGGCGCGGATAATATCTGTAGAGATTCAGGAGCGCTTGGCGGATATGGCAGAGCGTTCGGTACAGTTGAATGGCTTGGAAGAGCAGATGCAGGTCATCTGTGATGATTTGAAAAATATGCCTGCCCACATTCAGGGAAGTAAGGTGGATATGATTTTGTGTAATCCGCCTTATTTTAAGGTGGATCCGCATTCCAATCTGAACGAGAGTGAACACTACCTTCTGGCCAGACACGAAATTACGACTAACCTGAAAGAAATTTGCCGTAGTGCTCAGAGTATTCTCAAGTCTAATGGCCGTTTGGCCATGGTTCATCGTCCAGATCGGCTCTTGGATATCTTAGACATGCTTCAACGCCATAATTTGGCACCCAAGCGCCTGCAATTTGTCTATCCTAAACGTGAGAAGGAGGCTAATATGCTCTTAATCGAAGCTATCAAGGATGGATCGACCAGTGGCTTTAAGGTCTTGCCACCACTCATCGTTCACAATGATGATGGTTCTTATACACCAGAAATTCAAGAGATTTACTATGGATCATAAGGCCTATATGTATGTGGTGGAGTGTCGCGACGGTTCTTACTATACGGGCTATACAACAGATGTGAAGAGGCGCCTTGCCGTTCATAATAGTGGTAAGGGAGCCAAGTATACCCGAGCTCGCTTGCCAGTCAAACTCATCTATGTAGAGGGGTTTGCCACTAAGGAAGAAGCCATGTCTGCCGAAGCTCTACTCAAACGAAAGAAACGTCCACAGAAAGAACGATTTTTATCTGAAAATCAAGAGAAAAATCTAGTCAACCATATTGATGTCTAACGAGGAGTCCTTTGGCTCCTCTTACTTTTGTCAAAAGAGGAAAAAAGTGCTACAATAAGATGAATAAATTTAAAGAGGTATTATCATGTCTAAGATTCTAGTATTTGGTCACCAAAATCCAGACTCAGATGCCATCGGGTCATCTGTAGCCTTTGCTTACCTTGCAAAAGAGGCTTATGGATTTGACACAGAAGCTGTAGCACTTGGAACTCCTAATGAAGAAACAGCTTTTGTTTTGAACTATTTTGGTGTAGAAGCACCACGCGTCATTACATCTGCTAAAGCAGAAGGTGCAGAGCAAGTTATCTTGACTGACCACAATGAATTCCAACAATCAGTGTCAGATATTGCTGAAGTAGAAGTTTACGGAGTTGTGGATCACCACCGTGTGGCTAACTTTGAAACTGCCAGCCCACTTTACATGCGCTTGGAACCAGTTGGATCAGCGTCTTCTATCGTTTACCGCATGTTCAAAGAGCATGGTGTGGCAGTTCCTAAAGAAATCGCAGGATTGATGCTTTCAGGTTTGATTTCAGATACTCTTCTTTTGAAATCACCAACAACTCACCCATCTGATAAAGTGATTGCGCCTGAATTGGCAGAATTAGCAGGTGTGAACTTGGAAGAGTACGGTCTTGCTATGCTGAAAGCTGGCACAAACTTGGCTAGTAAATCTGCTGAAGAATTGATTGATATCGATGCTAAGACTTTTGAACTCAACGGAAATAAGGTTCGTGTTGCCCAAGTCAATACAGTTGATATTGCTGAAGTCTTGGAACGCCAAGCAGAAATTGAAGATGCAATGCAAGCGGCTAATGCAGCAAACGGCTACTCAGACTTTGTCTTGATGATTACAGACATCGTCAACTCAAACTCAGAAATTTTGGCTCTTGGATCAAACATGGACAAGGTGGAAACAGCTTTTAACTTCAAACTTGAAAACAACCACGCATTCCTTCCAGGTGCTGTTTCACGTAAGAAACAAGTGGTGCCTCAGTTGACTGAAAGCTTTAATGGGTAATTTTTAAGGAATATTTGGAACTGTTAATTTGACTATTTATAGAAGGTGATAGCATGATGCGATTGATTGAAGGACTGCGCTTTTTGGTTGAGGTTGTGGCAATCCTTGGTCTTTTCTCCGTATCTGTGATACAAATTTCTTGGCTGGAAAAATTCCTATTTTTTCTTCTAGCAGTTCTATTAATCTTATTTTGGGCGCGATATATGGCACCAAAATCTCCACATGCTTTTAAAAAATGGCATCGCCTCGTTGCTGAAACATCGATTTTTATTTTAGTTAGTGGTAGTTTTTGGCATTTGTATGGATTGCAAATAGGAATCCTATACTTAGCTCTGTCTTTTGGAAGTTTGGGTCTGCTTTATTATTTTCAGCTAGAGTGATTCTTATAATATAGTTAATGAATTATTTAAATGGTAATTATTTGACTGGAGATTGACACGAGAAAACGGTGTTTTCCATATAGCTAAAGGGGTTTCGGCTCCTTTTTTTCTAGGAGAGAAAGATGTTAGAAAATGGCGATTTGATTTTTGTGAAGGACCTTTCAGATATGGGTCAGGCTATCCAGGATTCTACTGGGAACTATAGTCATGTAGCCATCTTTTTGGACGGTTTCATTTACCATGCTAGTGGACAAGCTGGTGTCATTTGTCAAGAACCGGCTGAATTTTTTGAACCAACTCATCTCTACGATCTTTATGTCTATCCAGAGCTGGAAGCTGACTTGGTAAAGGAGAGAGCTAGCAAACATTTGGGTGCACCCTATAATGCCTCTTTTTATCCGGATGGGAATGGCTTTTATTGCTCCCAGTATATCGCTGAAATCCTACCGATTTTTGAAACTATTCCCATGAAATTTGGTGATGGGGAGCAGGAGATTAGTGATTTTTGGAGGGAATATTACAGGAAACTCAAATTTCCTGTGCCTCTGAATCAGCCAGGGACCAATCCTAGTCAACTAGCAGCATCCCCTCTTTTAGAATGTAAAGAAAGGAATCTTCATGATTCAGATTTTTAACCCATCTCGTTTGACTCGACAGCCATTTTTTATAGATTTGGTGGACTATCTGGACCAGCATGATGATGTGATCCTCCGAGAAATTAAGGCTCAGTTTCCAGATGTAGCAGTTGATAAGCTCATGGAAGAGTTTATCAAGGCAGGCTTGATCCTAAGGGAAAACAAACGTTATTCCCTTAATCTCCCTTTTCTAGAATCGATAGGTAATCTATCCCTTGACCAAGAGATTTTTATCAGAGAGGACAGCCCAGTCTATCAAGCCTTGCTGGAGAAGACTTATGAGACAGAATTACGCAATCAAACTAATGCCGCCATTTTAGTCGAACCTACGGACTTTGCAAGAGAAAAGATGACCTTGTCCAACTATTTCTACAAGGTCAAGAATCAATATCCTTTGACAGAAAAACAGCAAGAACTCTATGCCATTTTAGGAGATGTCAATCCTGAGTATGCTCTCAAGTATATGACGACGTTTTTGCTCAAGTTCCTCAAAAAGGACCAGCTTATGCAGAAACGGCGTGATATCTTCGTTGAGAGTCTAGTCGTCTTGGGCTATATTGTTCAAAATGAAGAAGGGAAGTATGAGTTGGCTGTTGATTTTGACAAGGAACGGTTGACTTTCTATTTACCTTAATTGCTTCATTTTGAGCAGATTGTTTGACTTTACTAAAGAATAAGCATAAACTGAATGTAAGCGATAACGTTTATCGTATTAAAAGCAAAGGAGACAGAGCTATGTCACTTGAAAATAAATTGGAACAAGCAACTGGTGCTATCAAAGAAGGATTTGGGAAAGTTACTGGTGATAGCAAAACTGAAGCAGAAGGTGCTGTAGAAAAAACAGTTGCCAAAGCAAAAGAAGTTGTAGAAGATGCTAAAGGTGCTGTAGAAGGTGCCGTTGAAGGTCTTAAAAATTCATTTAAAAAAGAAGACTAAAAAAATCAAGGGAATGTTTCCCTTGATTTTTTTTATAGATAACGTTCTGCGATAGCTGCGTCTCCAGGATAGTCTTCTTTCTTTCCTTGGACGATTTGGTAACAATCAGCTCCCTTGCCTGCAATAATCACAGCATCGAGTTCTTGATTTGTGATGGCCATGGCTGCCTTGATGGCTTCTTCACGATCGGCAATCTTTTCAACAGGATGACTGATATAGCTACTGATTTCTTCAGCAATGGTCATTGGATCTTCATAGTTGGGATCATCAGCAGTGAGAAAGACTTGAATCTCAGGATGTTGATTGAGAAGGAGTCCGAAGTCCTTGCGACGACTTTCACCCTTGTTTCCAGTCGAACCGAGAACCAGAGCAATTTTTCCAGTTTGATGGGTTTCAACCACATTGATGAGTTTCTTCAGACTGTCCCCGTTGTGGGCGTAGTCGATGAAGACCTTGGCTCCATTTTTCTGTGTGAGGACTTCCATACGTCCAGGGACCCGGGTTGCAGCAATTCCTTTTTTGATGTCCTCCAGACTAGCACCTAGACGAAGGCAGGCAAGTCCTGCAGCGACTGCATTTTCTTGATTGAAGTGACCGATGAGTTGGATATCATAATCACCAGCGAGTTTTCCTGTAGCTGAGAAGCTAAAGGCTTTGGAGTTCTCGATTTGGTTACTCGACTGACTACCATAGAAGTCATGGTCTTGATCTTCAACTTGCTCTTTCAAGACAGAAAAGTGATCCATATCGCTGTTAATGACAACTGCTCGGCTATTTTTCATCAAGAGACGTTTGTGATAGAAGTAGTCTTCAAAGCTAGGATGCTCAATCGGACCGATATGGTCAGGAGTGATGTTAAGAAAGACACCTACATCAAAGGTCAGGCCATAGACTCGATGAACAAGATAGGCTTGGCTGGAGACTTCCATGATGAGATGGGTTCTTCCGTTATGAACAGCTTGAGCCATCATATCAAAGAGATCGATACTTTCAGGAGTTGTGAGAGCAGACTTAAAGAAGGTCTTACCATCTAAGGTTGTATTCATAGTAGACAACATAGCTGGGCGATGATGTTGAGCCAAGATGTTATAGGCAAAATAGGCTGCAGTTGTCTTCCCCTTGGTTCCTGTGAAGGCGAGAATTTTGAGTTTCTCTTGTGGATTACCATAAAATTCCATGGCAATCAAACTCATGGCTTTCTTAATGTCGTTCACGATAATAGCAGGAATACCGACCTCGTAGTCTTGCTCAGCTATATACCAATCCAGCCCTTGTGAGATAGCGGAGAGGAGGAATTCTTTTTTGAAAGAAGCTCCCTTAACAAAAAATAGGCTTCGCTCTTTAACTTTACGGCTGTCGTAACTGATACTATCAAAATCGACATCACTGTAATTGTAGTAGTAGCTTCCCTGAACGATAATCTCACGGAAGAGACCATTTTTCTTTAAAATATCTAATACGGTTTCAATCTTTATCATACTTTCTATTGTAAACCGAAAGTCTGAATTTTACAAGTAACAAGGAAAAGTTTATAATGGAAGATAAGGAACTTTTCCTAGTTATCAAAATTGAATGAGGAAGCTATGTCTAACGAAAACAATCACCAGCAAGCCCAGATGTTGCGAGGGACTGCTTGGCTAACAGCTAGTAACTTTATTAGTCGCCTCCTTGGTGCTATCTACATTATTCCCTGGTATATCTGGATGGGGACCTATGCTGCCAAGGCAAATGGACTCTTTACCATGGGCTACAATATTTACGCCTGGTTCTTGCTGATTTCGACAGCGGGTATCCCTGTTGCGGTTGCCAAACAAGTAGCTAAGTACAATACCATGCGAGAAGAAGAGCATAGCTTTGCCTTGATTCGGAGTTTCCTAAGCTTTATGACGGGCTTGGGCTTAGTCTTTGCTTTGGTCTTGTATCTCTTTTCTCCCTGGTTAGCAGATTTGTCAGGTGTGGGGAAAGATCTGATTCCCATCATGCAGAGCTTGGCTTGGGCGGTCTTGATTTTCCCATCTATGAGTGTCATTCGAGGCTTCTTCCAAGGGATGAATAACCTCAAACCCTATGCTATGAGTCAAATCGCTGAGCAGGTGATTCGTGTCATCTGGATGTTGATGGCAACCTTCTTCATTATGAAGATGGGTTCTGGTGACTACCTAGCAGCAGTTACCCAATCGACCTTTGCAGCCTTTGTGGGGATGGTAGCAAGTTTTGCAGTTTTGATCTACTTCCTTGCCCAAGAAGGTTTGCTTAAAAGAGTCTTTGAAACACGGGATAAAATCAATAGTAAGCGACTCTTAGTCGATACCATCAAGGAAGCCATTCCCTTTATCCTGACAGGATCAGCCATCCAGCTCTTCCAGATTTTAGACCAGATGACCTTTATCAATAGTATGAAGTGGTTTACCAACTACAGTAATGAAGACTTGGTTGTCATGTTTTCTTATTTCTCTGCCAATCCGAATAAAATTACCATGATTTTAATCTCTGTAGGAGTTTCGATTGGGAGTGTCGGCTTGCCACTGTTGACGGAAAACTATGTAAAAGGTGACTTGCCGGCAGCGGCTCGCCTAGTCCAAGATAGCCTAACCATGCTCTTCTTATTTCTACTACCTGCAACGGTTGGAGTGGTCATGGTAGGGGAGCCTCTTTATACAGTCTTTTACGGTAAGCCAGATAGTCTGGCCATGGGCTTATTTGTCTTTGCAGTTTTGCAGTCTACTATCCTAGGCTTGTATATGGTCTTGTCTCCTATGCTTCAGGCCATGTTCCAAAACCGCAAGGCAGTTCTTTACTTTATCTATGGTTCCATTGCTAAGATCGTCTTGCAATTGCCAACCATTGCTATTTTCCATAGTTACGGTCCTTTGATTTCAACGACTATCGGCTTGATTATTCCAAATGTCTTGATGTACCGAGACATCTGCCAGGTAACAGGTGCTCGTCGAAAGATAATCTTGAAACGAACCATTTTGATTACCATCTTGACCCTTGTCATGTTTATCCTAGTTGGCTTCTTGCAGTGGCTACTCGGTTTTGTCTTCCAACCAAGTGGACGTTTCTGGAGTTTCCTTTATGTGGCTCTCATCGGAGGGCTTGGAGGAGGTCTTTATGGTTTGATGAGCCTACGAACTCGACTCTTAGACAAGATAATTGGCAAAGCTCAAGCAGACCGACTACGTACACGATTGAAAATATCGTAAAAAGATTTATAAATAAAAGCAATGAATTTAACCTTTCTTTAATAGAAAGGTTTTTATTCTACATTTTTCTTAAAAAAAGAGAACTTTTTCTAAAATCAAGAGCAAAAAATATGCTTTTTTAAATTTTTCTTCAGAAATTACTTGACTAAATAAAACCAAAGCTGTATAATAAGACAAAACTTTTAAACAGGAGGTTCTGGAAATGAAAAAGTCTAAGGCCAAGTATCTGACACTTGCAAGTGTCGTGTTAAGCGTAGGTATTCTACTGAGCGCATGTGGAAATTCAAGTAGCGCTACTAAAACATATAACTATGTTTATTCGAACGATCCATCTAGTTTGAACTATCTTGCAGAAAACCGTGCAACAACCAATGACATCGTGACCAATTTGGTGGATGGGTTGATGGAAAATGACCAATACGGTAACTATGTTCCATCATTGGCAGAGGATTGGACTGTTTCTCAGGACGGTTTGACCTATACTTACAAATTGCGTAAGGATGCAAAATGGTATACTTATGAGGGTGAAGAATACGCCCCTGTAACGGCCCAAGACTTTGTGACAGGTTTGAAATATGCTGCTGATAAAAAATCCGAAGCCTTGTACCTGGTTCAAGACTCGGTAGCAGGTTTGGATGACTATATCAACGGAAAAACAACTGACTTTTCAACTGTCGGTGTTAAGGCGATTGACGACCAAACGGTTCAGTACACTTTGACACGTCCAGAATCTTATTGGAATTCTAAAACAACTTCAACCATTCTCTTCCCTGTCAATGCAGATTTCTTAAAATCAAAAGGGGATGACTTTGGTAAGGTAGACCCTTCTAGTATTTTGTACAATGGACCTTTCTTGATGAAATCGTTTGTTTCAAAATCTGTTATCGAATTCAAGAAAAATCCCAACTACTGGGATGAAAAAAATGTCTTTGTGGATGATGTGAAATTGTCCTATTATGATGGTAGTGACCAAGATGCACTAGCACGTAACTTTGTAGAAGGAGTCTATAGCTACGCGCGTCTCTATCCAAATAGCTCAAGCTTTGAAGGAATTAAAGAGAAGAACAAGGATAACATCATCTATAGTATGCAAAATGCAACTTCTTATTACTTGAACTTCAACTTGGACAGAAAATCTTATAACTTCACTTCTAAATCCTCAGATATCGAAAAGAAATCTACCCAAGAAGCAGTTCTGAATAAAAACTTCCGTCAAGCCTTCAACTATGCTTATAACCGTACAGCCTATGGAGCACAATCTCAAGGGGAAGAAGGAGCAACAAAGATTATTCGTAACTTGGTTGTACCTCCAACATTTGTAAGTATTAACGGAAAAGACTTTGGCGATGTTGTTTCAGAAAAGATGGTCAACTATGGCCAAGAATGGCAAGGAATCAATTTTGCAGATGCACAAGACCCATACTACAATCCTGATAAAGCTAAGGCTAAATTTGCAGAAGCTAAGAAAGAATTGGAAGCTAAGGGTGTGCAATTTCCAATCCACTTGGATGTATCTGTAGACCAATCAGCTAAAAAAGGTGTACTTGAAGCGAGCTCTTTGAAACAATCCATCGAATCTGTTCTAGGAGCTGAGAATGTGGTTATCGATATCCAACAGCTATCAACAGATGACTTTGAAAACTCTAGCTACCTAGCTCAAACTGCAGCTCAAAAAGACTTTGATATCTATAATGGCGGTTGGAGTGCGGACTACTTGGATCCATCAAGCTATCTTGATATCTTAAATGTCAATAACGGTGGTATGTTGCAAAACATTGGTTTAGAACCAGGTGAGGTCAATGACAAGGCTAAGGCAGTTGGTCTGGATACTTACACTCAAATGTTGGAAGAAGCGAACAAGGAGCAAGAACCAGCAAAACGTTATGAAAAATATGCTGAAGTTCAAGCTTGGCTCGTTGATAGCGCCCTTGCTATTCCAAACGTTTCTCAGGGTGGAACACCGACCTTGAGAAAGACAGTTCCATTCTCATCGCCATTCTCACAAGCTGGAAATAAGGGTGTCGAATCATACAAGTACCTCAAGTTACAAGATAAGACTGTAACGGCTGATGAGTATGAAAAAGCTAAAGAAAAATGGCTGAAAGAAAAAGAAGAATCAAATAAAAAAGCCCAAGAAGAACTGGCAAAACACGTTAAATAACCAGTCTATTCAACAGGAAAAACGATAGTTTCTCAAGGAACTATCGTTTTTATATAGTTTGAAACTATAACTAGCTCTTGAAAACAAGAAAATGAGTTAGTGAAAATAAGTGGTACAATAGTTACTATAGATTTGGAGGTATTGTATGAGCAAAGAACTACACATCAACACAATTTTGGCCCAGGCTGGGATCAAGTCAGATGAGGCTACAGGTGCCTTGGTAACGCCGCTTCATTTTTCAACCACTTATCAGCATCCGGAGTTCGGTCAGTCTACGGGATTTGACTATACTCGGACTAAAAACCCAACTCGCAGTAAGGCGGAGGAGGTCTTGGCGGCAATCGAATCAGCTGATTATGCCCTAGCGACGAGTTCAGGTATGGCTGCGATTGTACTGGCCTTTAGTGTCTTTCCAGTAGGAAGTAAAGTCTTGGCTGTGAGAGATCTTTATGGGGGTTCTTTCCGTTGGTTTAACCAAGTCGAGCAGGAAGGCCGTTTCCATTTTACCTATGCCAATACAGAAGAAGAGTTGATTGCTGAGTTGGAGAAAGATGTGAATGTTCTCTATATTGAAACACCAACCAATCCCTTGATGTTGGAATTTGATATTGCAAAACTAGCCAAACTAGCTCATGCCAAGGGTGCCAAGGTAGTGGTGGACAATACCTTCTACAGTCCGATTTACCAACGTCCGATTGAAGATGGTGCGGATATCGTTCTTCATTCTGCCACCAAGTATTTAGCAGGGCACAATGATGTTTTGGCTGGGGTGGTTGTGACTAATAGTTTAGAACTATATGAACAACTTTTCTATAATCTCAATACGACAGGTGCGGTCTTGTCACCATTTGATAGTTATCAGTTGATTCGTGGTCTTAAAACTCTACCTCTTCGTATGGAACGTTCTACAGCCAACGCCCAAGAAGTGGTTGCTTTTTTGAAGGATTCACCTGCTGTCAAGGAAGTGCTCTATACTGGACGCGGGGGTATGATTTCCTTTAAAGTAGTGGATGAAAAACGTATTCCTCATATTTTAAATAGCCTCAAGGTCTTTTCATTTGCGGAAAGTTTGGGTGGGGTAGAGAGTCTGATCACCTATCCGACAACTCAAACCCATGCGGATATTCCAGCAGAAGTGCGCCATTCCTATGGCTTAACAGATGACCTCTTGCGCTTGTCAATTGGGATTGAAGATGCTAGAGATTTGATTGCGGACTTGCGCCAAGCTTTGGAAGGATAAGATAGATATGGGAAAATATGATTTTACAAGCCTGCCCAATCGTTTTGGGCACCATACCTATAAATGGAAAGAATCAGAAGCTGATCGCGAAGTTCTACCAGCCTGGATAGCAGATATGGACTTTGTGGTTTTGCCTGAGGTTCGACGAGCTGTACAAGCCTACGCAGATCAGTTGGTCTATGGCTATACTTATGCTAGTGATGATTTGATTGAGTCGGTTCAGGACTGGGAAGCTACACAACACGGCTATCACTTTGACAAGGATGCCCTCGTCTTTATAGAGGGAGTGGTACCAGCCATTTCAACAGCTATTCAAGCCTTTACAAAAGAAGGAGAGGCTGTTCTGATTAACACACCGGTCTATCCACCTTTTGCTCGCAGTGTCAAACTGAACAATCGCAAATTGATTACCAATTCTTTAGTGGAAAAGGATGGGCTGTTTGAAATTGACTTTGACCAGTTGGAGAAGCAATTGGTAGAAGAGGATGTGAAGCTTTATATCCTTTGCAATCCCCACAATCCTGGTGGACGTGTTTGGGAAAAGGAAGTGTTAGAAAAGATTGGGCATCTCTGCCAAAAACATGGTGTTTTGTTGGTTTCAGATGAGATTCACCAAGATTTGGCTCTCTTTGGTCACAAACACCAGTCATTCAATACCATTGATTCCGCTTTTAAAGACTTTGCCCTTATCTTGAGTAGTGCCACTAAGACCTTTAATATTGCTGGGACCAAGAATTCCTATGCAGTTATTGAAAATCCCAAGCTTCGTGTGGCTTTCCAAAAACGCCAGTTGGCCAATAACCAACATGAAATCTCAGGCTTGGGGTATTTGGCGACAGAAGCTGCCTACCGTTATGGTAAGGACTGGTTAGGAGAGTTAAAAGAAGTCATCGAGGACCACATTAACTATGTAGTGGATATTTTGGGCAACGAAACCAAGATTAAGGTCATGAAACCACAAGGTACCTACTTGATCTGGCTTGATTTTTCAGCCTATGACCTAACGGATGACCGCTTGCAAGAGCTTTTGAAGAATGAAGCCAAGGTTATCTTGAACCGAGGTTTGGACTTTGGGGAGGAAGGAACCCTTCATGCCCGCCTCAATGTGACTATGCCGAAGTCAGTACTGGAAGAGGTTTGCCAACGCATCGTGACCACTTTTGCTACACTTTAAAAATCGAGCCTTCTAGGAGAAAAGTCTTCCTAGAAGGCTATTTTCGTAGGGGAAAATGTGGTATAATGAAAAGATAAGATAAAGGGGTAACTATGGCTAAATTGATTCCGGGGAAGTTGCGCATGGAGGGTGTTACACTCTATGAAACAGGCAAGATTGAGATTATCAAGGAAAAAGGGAATCGCCTCTATACTCGTGTGGCGGGAGAAGACTTGCGCTACAGTTTAGAGGATGATCTGGTTTTTTGTGCTTGCGATTTTTTCCAAAAAAGAGGTTACTGTGTTCACCTCGCAGCGCTCGAGCATTATCTGAAAAATGATGAAGAAGGCCAGGTGATTTTACAAGCCTTAGAAAAAGGACATGAAGAGCAAGAAGAGGTCGAAACCAAGGTTAGTTTTGGCGGTAGTTTTTTGGAGCGTATCCAACCTCAGAAGAAAGAGAAAATCTACACTTTGTCGGCTCAAGGTCAGGTGGAAGCTGGGACCAATCGCCTCCTTTGGACTCTCCGAATCGGTTTAGTTGATAGTCAAAAATATTATGTCATTCGTGACATCCCTCTCTTTTTGAAGGTCTTGGTTCATCGAAAGCCATATATGATTGGGAAACACTATGAAAATGACTTGTCTTGGGATGCTTTTGATACAGCTAGTCAAGAAGTTCTTACTTTTTTATGTGGCTTGATTGAGGAGGGACTGAGTCAAGACCTCTTTTTCCCCAATCAAGGTCGTCACCTCTTTTTCCCTCTGACCTTTTTTGAGCAGGGAGTGGAGTTGCTGATGAACTTGGAAGATTTTCATTTTGAGCACCAGATTACTAGTTATGAAAATCTTCTCTTTCATGATTTAGATCCAGAAGCAAACCTTTTCTCTTTTGCTGTGCAGGAGTATCCCGATTATTTTGAGATGGAGATTTCTGAAAGTGAGCGAGTTAACGTATTCTATGGAGGGGCAGTTCTCTTTCGTAAGGGGAATCTTTATCTCTTAAACCCTAAACAAATCGGCCTCCTAAAGGAAGTCAAGGAGCTTCCTCAGGAGGAAAGAGGGAGGAAATGTCTCCAGTTTGACAACAGTGATCGCGACCGTCTGGCCGCCTGTCTTCCTTTGTTTGGACAGCTAGGAACAGTGTCTGCCCCCGAGCGTTTGCAAATCAGACCCTTTTCACCAATCTTTTACTTTGATAGGGAGGATGACGGCCGCATCCGTTTAGATATCCAATTTGACTATGGAGATGTTAAGGTGACTAGTCGTCAACAGCTGGAACAATTACCTTTTTCAAGCGATGCTGTCTTGGAAAATCAGCTATTTCAAGTCTGTTTAGGGGCTGGTTTTGAGGCTGATTTTCAGTCTTGGAGACAGGCTTTGAAGCCAGAAGTGGTTTATTCTTTCTTTTACCATACGATTCCAGCTTTTGAGAAGTTGGGTCAGGTTTTCTTGTCTGATGAGATGAATCAGCTCTACAGCGTCCAAGCTCCTCAGGTTCAGATTGAGTCCAAGGGAGGATTATTGGAAATCCAATTTGATTTCCAAGGGATTGCCCAAGAAGAGATTGACCAAGCTCTTAAAGCCCTGACCAGCAATCAGGATTTCTATATCAGTTCTTCTGACCAAGTGTACTTTTTTGATGAGGAAACCAAGCAGATTCGTCAAAATTTGCAGGAACTGGGGGTTGAGCTAAAAGATGGTTCTTTTCAGGCGCGAAAATCTCTGGCTTATAGCCTTTCTCAGCTTTTTGAAGGTCGAGATAGGATCTCCTTCTCAGAGGAATTTCAGCATTTAGCTCATGATTTGACTCATCCAGAGGATTTTCCTTTGGGAGATATACGGGTGCAGGCGAGTTTGAGAGACTATCAGGAAAAGGGAGTCCGTTGGCTCCAGATGCTTCATCACTATGGCTTTGGTGGCATTCTGGCAGATGATATGGGACTGGGGAAAACATTGCAAACCATCGCTTTTTTGACCAGTCAGGTGACAGAAGACAGTCGGGTCTTGATTTTAGCGCCGTCAGGTTTAATCTACAACTGGGCAGATGAATTCAGGAAATTTGCCCCACAGTTGGATTTGGCTGTCGTTCATGGTTTGAAAGCGAATCGAGAAGCGATTCTTTCTGAAAATCACCAAATCTATGTGACTAGCTATGCCACCTTTCGTCAAGACAGCGAGCTTTATCAAGAGATGGCTTTTGATTTTCTCTTCTTAGATGAAGCCCAGGTCATGAAAAATGCCCAAACCAAGATTGCTCAGAGTTTGCGCCAGTTTGTGGTGCCGGCAGTCTTTGCTTTGTCGGGTACGCCCATCGAAAATCATTTAGGAGAGTTGTGGTCTATCTTCCAAATTGTGCTACCGGGGCTCTTACCAAGTAAAAAGGAGTTTATGAAATTACCGGCTGACCGAGTCGCGCAGTTTATCAAGCCTTTCGTCATGAGGCGTAAGAAAGAAGAAGTTCTTACAGAACTGCCTGATCTGATCGAAGTCGTCTATAAAAATGAACTGGAAGACCAACAGAAGGCCATCTATCTCGCCCAGTTGCAACAGATGCGAGACCGCCTAGCGCAAGTGACAGATCAAGAATTCCAAAGAAGTCGGGTAGAAATCTTATCTGGTCTCATGCGATTGCGCCAGATCTGCGATACGCCTGCCCTCTTCATGGACGATTACCAGGGAGCCAGTGGTAAACTCGATAGCCTCCGAGATTTATTGCTACAAGTGGCTGATGGTGGGCATCGGGTCTTGATTTTCTCCCAGTTCAAAGGAATGTTGGAAAAAATCGAGAAAGAACTCCCAGACTTGGGCTTGACCTCCTTCAAAATCACAGGTTCAACTCCTGCTCATGACAGACAGGAGATGACCAAGGCCTTTAACCAAGGGGAAAGAGATGCCTTTCTCATCTCCCTTAAGGCGGGTGGTGTTGGTCTCAATCTAACGGGAGCTGATACGGTTATTTTGGTTGACCTTTGGTGGAATCCCGCTGTCGAAGCCCAGGCTATCGGAAGAGCTCACCGCATGGGGCAGGAGCAGATGGTCGAGGTCTATCGTTTGATTACCAAGGGGACCATTGAAGAAAAAATCCAAGAACTTCAAGAACAAAAGAAACATTTGGTTTCCCAAGTTTTAGATGGTACGGAGTCGCGTGCGAGTCTCAGTCTGGCAGAAATTCGTGAAATTTTGGGAATTTCTGAAGCCAGCACTTGAAAAATCAAGACAATACGCTATAATGAAGTGTTGAAAGGAAATACAAAATGAAACAAGATCGATTTCCATTGGTGTCAGATGATGAGATCATGCTGACCAAAATGCCAGTCATGGACTTGTACGATGAGTCAGACTTTATTAGCAATATCAAAGGTGATTACCGGTGTCAGATGATGAGATCATGCTGACCAAAATGCCAGTCATGGACTTGTACGATGAGTCAGACTTTATTAGCAATATCAAAGGTGATTACCG
>NZ_RJNJ01000013.1:0-30986 GCF_003943825.1 Streptococcus oralis | reverse complement strand
AAAGGGAACTCCCTCTGAAGCAATAACTTTGAGATGAGACAGAACACCTCGATAATAGGGGAAAATCTCCTCTTTCGAAGCCCCTATAGAATAGGAAAGTTTCACTAGTTCTTCATTATCCAAAACCAAATCTTGATAATGGAACAACAAATACTTCTCCGAAATTTCATCTGTCATCTCGATATCTTCTCTTAAACGTTTTTGTATACGATTCAAACGTTTTTCAAAATACGCTCGATCTTTATGTTTGTCTCTTAACATGTATTAACTCCAATTTTCAGCCTACTCTCCCTGCACTAACAAGTCATATGGGAAGTACTCTAAGTCTTTCAAGCGTTCGTCATAAATTCCTTTGATCTTGCAGGTTGCGGCGGTGTCAAAACTCCAGTAGCCATCATAACCTCTATTGTCATACTTATGTGTTCCATACCAAGGTTCATCCGAGTGGCTATAATACCAGAATCCCTGCGCCTTGGCTACACTCTCATAAGTGTCTTCAATCATATTTTGATACTCTAGAATCGAATGAAAAGGAACTATCTTGTCATGGAATAGATAGGTCATGTAGTATTCAATCAAGCCATCTGTGTGGTCCATCTGCTCATAAATAGCCTTCAAATCATCCAAAAACTCTTCCTTGCGCTCACTGTAGAGAACTCCCAAGGCAAAAATATTAACTGCTAAATCAAATGGGACTCCCTCTGAGGCAATGAGCTTTAAATTAGAAAGAATCCCTTGATAATAAGGGAAAATCTCCTCTTTCGAAGCCCCTATAGAATAGGAAAGTTTCACTAATTCTTCATTATTCAAAACCAAATCTTGGTAATGGAATAACAAATACTTCTCCGAAATTTCATCTGTCATCTCGACATCTTCTCTTAAACGTTTTTGTACACGATTCAAACGTTTTTCAAAATATGCATGATCTTTGTGTTTGTCTCTTAACATGTATTAACTCCTTTTCTAGGGGCGGATAATGCTCTTCTCCGATACCTTTTTTCTATCAATACAGCATCTCTAAAAACTCTGTAAAATTATTTGCTACAAACTCTATAGCAGGCTCCAGCTCGTAGGATTCTTCGTGATACCAGATGCACATGCTTGGATTTTCGGGATTCTCTATATAATTTAGACAAACAAAATCACCTCCGAACAATGCTGCTATGGGGATTAGTTGCATTCCAACATAATCTTCATCAAAGACAATGCGACCTTCCAATTGTGTACTCACAACTCCGATATCATAATCCTCTTCTGCCTTCTCACCTGAAATAGCTAGTATAGCTAAAAAGCGATCGATTACTTTCTCATTATTCCCAAAATGAAAATACCGTTTTGACGGAATCAATCCATTCTCATTCTTTATAAATTCCTTATAATCATCAGGCAGTTTAACCCTCCACGCTACTTCTCTTTCCTGTAATAGCGCATCAGTTGGCAAGGGATAGATCATTGCTTGTTCTTTCTGAGTCATATTTTCTGCTTCTTTCTCTATTTAAAATCTTTATACTACTAGCTCTGAATCATTAATCAGTCTCTTCCTTGTCCCATAATGGAGAGGGGTACATATAACTTCCGCTGTTTACTACATCTCTTCGTCCTTCACGAACTGTAAAATCTAACAGCTTGAAGAATTTCTCTTTTGCTTCCAAAAAATTAGTAAATTCAAATGTTTTTCCCATAATATAAGACCTATCATCTCTACAATTTACCATAAACAGGTTATCCCTAAAGAACAGATGAATCGCGAAAGGAGTAGTATCTTTTTCATTAAATAAAACATAGACTAAAGATTGGTAGTTCTTTTCGCTAATGGATTTTTCAATTATTCTCTTATAGTTTTCAATAATCTCTCTTGAAAGAGTCTCAGAACCGTCCCATAATGGAGAGGAATACATCTTATCCATTCCTTCTTGAACATAATAACGATTAAAAAAAATAGTATCTCCCAAAAATTTTAAAAATTTCTCTTTTGCTTCTGAAAAGTCTGTAAAGTCGAAAATCCCTCCCTTACTTGCTCGATCCATGGTGGCGTAGACATTGTAAACTTGCTTAGAATCGTCAAACTCTATTACAACTTCCCATTCACCAGGACCGTATTCATTAAAGATGGAATACCTCAAACTCTCGTAGCCTAAATCTTGAATGGCTAATAAAAGTTCAGAACGTTCTTTGGCTTCGTCTCTCATATTCTAGTCATCTCCTTTTTCGTCCCATAATGGTGATGAATATTCTACTGGCAATCCTAATTGTATATTCAGTTTATTAGATTCTATAACAAGTTCTAATTTATCAAAAAAATCTTTCTTTGCACTTTCAAAATTATCGTACTCTTTGCTATGTCCAACTATATATGATCGATCATCTCGACCATCAACATAAAATTTTCCATTTTTCTGATAAAGATGAAATGCCCAAGGAAGACGTTTATTTTCGTCAAATAAAACGTAATGTAAGCTCTCAAAATGACGTTTTTTAATTTCTTGCTCAACTATACATCTCATGTTCTCAATGTCAACTTCGATTTTATCCCATAACGGAGAGGGGTATTCAGGAACTTCTCCATTTTCAACGGAAGTTTTATTTTGAAAAACTGTTAACTTTAGATTATGGATAAATTTTTCTTTTGCTTCTTCAAATGTTTTAAACTTAAAAATACTTCCTGTACTTGCTCGGTCCATCGTTGAGTAAACTTCATACAATTCCAATTCTGGATTATAATCTATCCTAGTTTCCCACTCAGAAGGTCTATGTTCATTAAAGATGGAATATCTCAAACTCTCGTAGCCTAAATCATGAATGGCTGACAGCAGTTCTAAACGTTCTTTGACTTCGTCTCTCATCTTTGCTTGATCTCCTTATTTATCCCACAAACTACATGAGTAGTAGGGTGAATCTCCATTCTGTACAAAATATCTGTTCATTTCGATAAAAGACTCCATTAAATTAAGAAATAATTGCTTTGCCTCTTCAAAATTCTCAAACTCCCTTGTTTTCCCCATTATATAGGTCCGGTCGTCCCGACTATTTACCATAAATTTCCCATCTCGATAGAATAGATGGATAGCCCAAAGTTGACTACTATGCTCATCAAACAAAGCATAATAAAGATTTTCAAAGCCTTTTTCTCTAATTTCTTTTTCTACATCTTGTTTTAACAAATCAAACTTTAAATTCTCATTCATAATATTTGTCCCAACTTACAGTTCATCTATACAGAGTTACAACTCCCATCACTTTCACTCAATAATGGAAAACCCTTGATTCTTTTGATATTTTTGATTGAATTTTTCCAGCTGGCTCATGGGGTTTCATTATATCCCTACTTTACTTAAGTGGTGATACATAATCATCTGGAAGTTTGCCCATTGATTCTATCCATTGTTGTTCGGCTTGGGGAATAAGCATTTCAAGTTCTTTATCACTAAAAAGCAACTGATTTTTACGGTTGGAAATCAGCACAATTGGCTTTTTTCTAGCTCTATCTTTTCTAATTTCGTTCTTTTCTTCTTCCGTTGGTGGCCAAGAATCGTGCTTAACTTTGCAAGATATTTCAAGTAGAGTCCGTTTTCCACTCTCTAGTAAGATAAATAATTCTTGTGGTAATTCATAGACAACTAACCAAGAAGCTACGGTTCCCTCTTCTGAAACTAAATAATACTTGTTATCATTTCTCCAGATGGATTTTCCGTAACCTTTTACTTCTTCGAACTGGATAACATCTTCCCATTGTAGTTTTGTTGGTTTCATTTGTATTCTCCCAATGCAATTATCTCTCAGCATAAAATATAATAAAAATCTGTCTTCTATTCCTCTTCCTCAATAAGCTACGCCATCTTTTATCCATTTTCTAGTTTCTAAATCTAAATTAAAATAGAAATCACTTCGACCAGATTTATCAAAACAATCCTCTTTAAGAGCTTCGCATACAATTCTCAGTTTCTTCTTACTTATCTCAGAAATATATAGCATAGTAAATCCTGCAGGAGATTCAATTTGGTCGATTTTCTCACCTTCTAAATTATAAACTTCTAGTTCTGATGGAACGTCAAAATCGCTGGATGAGCGAAATATACTGAAGATACGCTGATATTTAGGGCTAAAGCGAAGATGATGTAAATGTTGAAAAATAACCTGATGCTTCCCATTATGATTCCAATCTAGGGTTCCTTCTAGTAGATTTTGTTTCCCTAACAGTTTTCCTTCTAAACTAAAGTAGAAAATGATTTTGCTTACAAAGTTTTCTCCACTATAAACCATCACCATGTTCTCATCTTTATGATATTCCGCATGAATGATTTCTGGTAATTCTATCTTTATTTCATTGCTATCCCACTCCCATGTGAGCATCTGTTCACTGTAATCAATTTTCATCGCCCTTCTCCTACTCTAACTCAGATAAATTCGATCTGAATTGATTGCTCCGTCATCCTGGAGTTCACTTCCTCGACAAGTTTATCTATCTCGTTCTGTGTGATAAGAATGTGATTGTAAGGTGGCTCCCAATTCTGTATGCTTGACCTATATACAATAAAGCTACCAGCAGTCAACAACTCTCCCTCTGCTTTTAAAACATAACCATTTTCATAGTCAAAAGTAATGTTACCGCTTGTTCCAGAAATTTTCATTCCATTTCCTTCTTTACTCAAACATCATTATTTTTCTCAAAAAACTAAATCCTTATACTCATAATAAGGAGAGAAATTCCCCTTCAAATAAGCACTTATACTTTCTCCTATTATACCACACCTCCATTTTCATCTGAAATGGTTTCTATTTTAAGACAAAAAAAACACTGATCATTCAGTGCTTTTTGATTGAATTACTGCCCCCTGCAAACATAATAGTATATATCAATCTTTCTGATTTGTTGTCATTTATGATTTTTATAAAAAGAAAAACGATTGAAAAATATAAAATAATAATTTTTTTGGGGCAGGTTTAGGGTGAAAATATTTTGAAATAATTTATTAAAACACTTGACACCTCGGTTCTCCGTTATATAATATGATTAAGATAAAAAATTGAGGTAAAGAATATGAGAAAAGTTATTCAAGAATTATTAGACAGTTCTATATCTACTTCTACTATTTCACAAGGTGCTGGAGTTCCATGGACTACTGTTTCTGATCTTAGAAAAGGAAAAACAAGCATGGATAAAATGGCGCTTCTAACGGCAGAAAAGCTCTATGAATTTGCTACAGCTGATAAGCAGTGATTTCGGTCACTGCTTTTATTATTGCAAACGAAAAAACCGCAAGCTATTGCTTGCGGTTTGTGTAATCTAATTTGAAAGTCTTTCTGTTTTTTTATTTTTCTTCTTTTGGTTTGTCAACGACGGTCACCGGACCATCTGGTTCGGTTTTGAATGCTGGTTCTGTATGAAGTTCACCGTTTGCCTTCAGATAGTACCAGCCATCACCAGACTTGATGAATTGCTTAGATAGCAGTCAATAAGACATTAAGAAGAATTGTTGGTAGAAATGTTCATGCTCATTCGCTTAGACATACCTATGCTTCTTTTTTGATTGCAAAGCATATTGAATTACTATCTATTTCAAAAATCCTTGGTCATGAGAATATGAACGTCACCATCGAAGTCTACGCTCATCAATTAAAAGAACTAGAAGAGGCAAGTAACTCAGAAGTAAGAGAGATATTCGCAAATTTAGGGGCGAATTTGGGGTGAAACACCTCAAACACCCAGTAAAATCAATAGTTTCTATGCCCCCTGCCGGAATCGAACCAGCAACTACTCCTTAGGAGGGAGTTGTTATATCCATTGAACTAAGGGAGCTAGAGAAAAACCCTGCTGGGTGAGCAGAGTTTTTAGTCGAATTAACGACGGATTTCTTTGATACGAGCTGCTTTACCTTGAAGAGCACGCAAGTAGTACAATTTCGCACGACGTACTTTACCGTAACGAACAACTTCGATCTTTTCAACACGTGGAGTGTGGATTGGGAAGATACGCTCAACACCTACACCGTTAGAGATTTTACGAACTGTGTAGTTTTCTGAGATGCCAGCACCTTTACGTGCAATAACAACACCTTCAAAAATCTGGATACGTTCACGGTTACCTTCGACAACTTTCGCGTGTACACGAACAGTGTCACCAGGACGGAATGATGGGATATCTGTACGAAGTTGACCTTCAGTCAAGCTTTGGATTAATGGATTCATTTTATTCTCCTATCTTTGTCAATCTTGAGGAACCTTCCTCAGCGGATAAACTGTATTTTTGTGCGTCCATTACACACAAGATACAGTTTACCAAATTTCCACCTAAAAGTAAAGAAATTTATAGCAGAATTCCTAAAAAAATCGCTAGAAAACCGCCTATATAAGTTAAGAGAAAGTAGCTATAAAACACCTTCTTGTCACTTAACAGTTTTTGCAGCTCGTCATTCAGAGTTGAAAAGGTCGTCAACCCACCAAAGAAACCTGTCGCTAGGATAGCATAGACTTCCTTGGACTCCACATGGTTGTAGAGCAAGCCGATCAAAAAACATCCTAGAAGATTGGCTATGAGAGTTCCCAATGGCAATTTAGAAGCTTGATTATAGCGGGAAAAGAAATAACGCACCAGGGCTCCAAGCCCGCAGGCGATTGCAAGATAAACGATTACCATTTCTTCCTCCCTAGAACATAAGCCAAGAGTAGACCTCCACCAATGCTCAAAAATAAGTAGATGCCTAAGCTAAGATAACGCCCGGTATCAAGCAGTTTTACTGCATCAAGCATTAGGCTAGAAAAGGTTGTCAGGCCACCACAAAATCCTGTCCCCAGCGCCAAAACCAAGCCTTTACTAGTTCCCTTATGGGCCAGATAGCCTTTTACCAGATAGATCAGGCAGAATATTCCCAGATAATTGACGAGAAGGGTTCCCCAAGGAAAGTCTGGGCTAGCTGGTAACCAAGTGGAAATGAGATAGCGGACAAGGCCTCCCACCATTGCAGCTAGAAAAATCCCTAGCGGATAAAATTGTTCTTTTTTCATTTAATGTTTTGATCCTGATAATCACGCGAACGTTTGAGAATATCTGAAAAAGTCGCAACAATGGTCTCCTGATAGCGCTTATCTTCTACTCGATTTCTGACTTTTTCAAAAATGATTTCTTCTCGCTTGGTATCTAAGATTGGCTTACCAGATGCTTTCTTATAAGCGACAACCCCTTCAACTAAGTGCATCCGTTCTTCTAGGAGCTTAACGATTTGGTCGTCGATTTGATCAATTTCTTGCCGAATCATATCTAAGTTCATACAGTCTCCTCCTTTATTTGAATTATTGTATCAAAAAGCTACCAAATAGGCTAGTAAAATCCCAAAATAACTAATAAAAAAACGCACTGACTTCTTCCAGTCAGCGCAATTTGATTCTTATCCTACTTTTGCAGCCAATTCTTCTGCGAATTGTTCCAAACGCTCGATGTCTTCTTCTTCAGCAGAAAGGTCCACTTTAACACACTCTGAACCTTTTTCTGCTCCTGTCGCTACAAAAACGCGATCAAAGTCATCAACAGCCTTACAGAATTCGTCGTAGAAGGTATCACCTGATCCAACAACCCCGTAGATTTTGCCATTCAAGTTGAGATCTGCTAGGTCTTCGTAGAAGTCCATCATCTCATCTGGCAATTCTCCATCACCGTAAGTATAAGTCGCAACGATTGCGATGTCTGCCTCCAAGAAGTCTGAAGCGTCAACAGTCGTACATTCATCCACATCGACATCCAAGCCCAAGTCACGCAATTTGTCTGCTACAATATCTGCAATTTCTTCGGTATTACCGGTCATACTGGCAAATACAATTTTTGCTAATGCCATATCGTCCTCCTCAATTTATCTTTCTCCATTATATCATATCTTTTTCATTTTAAAAATAAAAATTCTTGTGCTACAATGAAATGAGAAAGAATTGAGGTTATTTATGGAAATTTGCCAGCAAATATTAGAGAAAATCAAAGAATACGATACCATTATCATTCACCGTCATATGAAACCAGATCCAGATGCCTTAGGGAGTCAAGTGGGCTTGAAAGCTCTTCTCACACACCATTTTCCAGAAAAGACCATCAAAGCCGTCGGTTATAACGAACCTACTTTGACTTGGATGGCGGAAATGGATAGTGTCCAAGACAGTGACTACAAAGGAGCTCTTGCTATTATTTGTGATACAGCAAATCGTCCTCGTATCGATGATAAACGCTACGAACAAGCTGCTTTCACCATCAAAATCGATCACCATCCAAATGATGATATCTACGGTGACCTATCTTGGGTGGATACAAGTTCAAGCAGTGCCAGTGAGATGATTGCATTATTTGCTCAAGAAAATCAGCTAGCTTTGTCTAGTGAAGCGGCACGACTTCTCTATGCAGGAATTGTCGGGGACACAGGACGTTTTCTCTACCCGTCAACTAGTGCCCGTACCTTTAGAATAGCTGCCCAGCTCCGAGAAATTGATTTTGACTTTGCTGGATTGTCTCGTCAAATGGATACCATGAGCTTCAAGATTGCAAAACTGCAAGGGTATGTCTATGATCACTTAGAAGTTGATAAAAACGGTGCTGCACGCGTTCTACTTACTCAAGATATCTTGAAAAAATATAAGGTTACAGATGCTGAAACAGCGGCAATTGTCGGAGCACCTGGTCGAATTGATACTGTTAAGGCTTGGGCTATCTTTGTTGAGCAAGCTGATGGTCACTTCCGTGTGCGAATGCGCAGTAAAATCATCCCTATCAATGAAATTGCTAAACGACACGATGGAGGAGGGCATCCATTAGCCAGTGGCGCCAATTCCTATAGTCTAGAAGAAAATGAACAAATATATAAAGAACTGAAAGAGGCTCTACAGATTCACCAAGGCTAAGAAAGAATTTTCTTGGCCTTTTATATGCTAGATTCTTAAAATATACGGTTTCTTTGTACCTCAGTTTATGGTATAATAAATCAAACTGAATAAAAGGAGACATAATAATGGAAAAAAATCGTTTGTATATTCTCATTTCTGCTGGAGTAGCCATTCTTGGTTCACTCTTGCCATGGGCTAGTTTAAATGCAGGTTCTTTTGGGTCTTATAGCGTGAATGGTTACCAAGGAGATGGGTGGTTTGTCATTATCGCTGCTATTGTATCTATTGTTCTTGCGTGCTTGAATAATATGAATAAAGCAATGTCTAAAGGGTTCTCAATTGGTGTCATTGTTGCAGGTGCAATTGCAACTCTTGTCACACTAAATAGTCTCTTTAATGTAAATAAATACATGTCTAACTTTGGTGGATATGGCATTTCAATCGGCTTTGGTTTGATTTTGGCTATTCTTGCTAGCATTGCACTTGTTGTAACTGGTCTCTTGGCAATGTCAGGTGGTAAAATTACAAAAGAGTCATTTACTGAATTAGCTGAATCTGGTAAAGATTTTGCTCAGACTGTCGGACGTGTAACAAGCTCTACCGTTAAAACTGCAGTAGAAGAAATCAAAAAAGAATCTCAAGAACGTAAAAAAGAAGAAACTACAGCTGAAAAAACAGAGACAGCTAAAGAGGAAACCGAGCAAACAGAAGAAGCTAAGGAACCAGCTAATGTGGAAGCTGAATCAGCAGCAGAAAACGCAGAACCAGTAAAAGAAGAAACTACTGAATCTGAATCTGAAACAAAAACAGAAGCTGAGCCAGTAGCCGAACCAACAGAAACAGAGGCTGAAGCTGAAACTGAAAAAGAGGCTAAATCAGCAGAAGAAAACACAAAACCAGTAAAAGAAACAGAAGTAAAAAATCAACAAGAAGAAAAAGCTCCAAATCAAGAGAACTAATCATTCTTCTACCCTCACTCCAGTAAACACTGGAGTGATTTTTTATCAAGATTTTTAATAAAATCAGGGAAAAGACTTGCCAAACTTATCAGAATCTGATAGACTAGTATGGTAACAATCTATGGCTCGCAAAGAGACCATGGCAGAAAGGAAATATTGCAAAATGAAAAAAGATATCCATCCAGAATATCGCCCAGTTGTCTTCATGGATACAACTACTGGTTACAAATTCCTTAGCGGTTCAACAAAACGCTCTAACGAAACTGTTGAGTTCGAAGGCGAAACTTACCCATTGATCCGTGTGGAAATTTCATCAGACTCACACCCATTCTACACTGGACGTCAAAAGTTCACTCAAGCAGATGGACGCGTGGATCGTTTCAACAAAAAATACGGTCTCAAATAATCAAAAAAAGAACAGTTACCACTGTTCTTTTTTTGTACTTCTTTTTATGAACCAATCACTACTACTTTCTATTTGTCAACCTTCACGCTGATACTATAATTGATGTCAAACGAGGTTAAAAAATATCGAAAAGAAGCTTGATATTTAGAATGGTCAAGATGATTGAAACTGCGTAACCTAGGATTGTGTTCCACTTGGCATTGGTGAATTCTCCCATCAGTGACTTCTTAGAGGTCAGATAAATTAAGGGGAAGATTGAAAACGGAAGAGCAATTGACAAAAAGACCTGTGAATAGACCAATAACTGATCCAAGGTTTTTTCTTGATATCCAAACAAAACGGCAACAACAATCACAGGAAGCAATGCAAAAATACGGGTACCGATACGGATAATCCACTGAGGCAATTTCAGATGCAAGAAGCCTTCCATGACAATCTGTCCTGTCAAAGTACCTGTAATGGTCGAATTTTGACCACTTGCTAAAAGGGCTAAAGCAAACAAAGTTGACAGAGTTGAACTAGCTATCGCTCCTGCTATTGTCGAATCCTGTAAAGCATTGTACATTTGGGAGAATGCTGAAATTTCAGATGCATGACCAAAAAAGAGAGAGGCCCCTAAAATAAGAAGCAAGGAATTGACAATAAAGGCTAGGGACAACTGAAGATTTGAATCCCAGGTCATAAAACGCACGGCTTTTCGAACATCCTTCTTATCTTTGTGATTGATTTTCCTTGTCTGGATAGAGAGGAATGAAGATAGAGATTATGGGGCATGACTGTCGCTCCCACAATTCCTAGAGCCAAGGTCAATTGACTTTCATGACCCGGTAACGGTGTTTCAAATAAAGTTGAAGTTGGCAAATAACCACCAATGATCCCCTGGATACTTGGATTGGATAAGGCCACAAGATAGGTAAAGATAGCTAATATGGTTAAAATAAGGGTCGTAACAATAGCTTCAATTTTTTTGAAACCAAATTTCATCAACAACAACAAAAGAAACACATCTAAAACGGTTAAGAGGATAGCAATCATAATCGGTATTTTAAACAAAAGATTTAAGGCAATCGCTGAACCTAGAACCTCAGCCAAGTCTGTCGCCATTAAAGCTAATTCTAAAATCACCCACAAACTATAGCGAAGCCACTTGGGAGCATGATGAGCTGTGGCCTGCGCTAGGTCCATCCTAGTCACGATACCGAGCTTCCCAGCCATCTGTTGTAGTTGCATAGCAATGATGGATGAAATTAAAATAACAAATAAAAGGCTGTACTTGTAGGAGGCGCCACCAACCACACTGGTAATCCAATTTCCAGGATCCATGTAGCCAACTGCCACAAGTGCACCAGGTCCTAAGAATGCTTTTAGATTTTGCCAAAAATGATTGTTATTTGGAGTCTCAATAGATTGATTGATCTCAGAAAGAGAGACTTTTTCATAAGAGGACATAGGGATTTCCCACTTTCTAATCTGTCTTTACATATTTCTTAATAGAATATTTTTTGAAAGAATGATGAAAATAGTTTACCTATTTCCAATTCACCCTTATTATATCACATTTTGGAATGATTCCTAAGAAAAGAAATGATAGTTGAAATAAGCAATATCAGTATTATAAAAGCCAGCGTTTTCTGACGCTGGCTTTAAAACTGTGAAAAATCTTTCTCAACTAGATCGCTTCTGTGACAAAACTACGGCTTTCTAGCACCTTGAGCATGGCATCTGCTGTGTCTAGGGCTGTAAAGAGTGGCACACCGTGTTCAATAGCCGAACGGCGAATTTGCTCACCATCTTCGTCAGCAGTTCGTTTGGTTCCAACAGTATTGATGATCGCTTGGATTTTTCCTTTACGGACATAGCTTGGGATATCCTGTTCATCGTCACCAATCTTACCAACAGGTTGGGCTTCGAGTCCATGACTGGCAAAGAAGGCTGCTGTCCCTTCTGTCGCGAGGATACCATAACCGATATTTTGGAAACGACGAGCCAAGTCCAAGGCTTCATCTTTGGCATCATCAGCAATGGTAAAGACAACATTCCCAAAGGTTGGCAAGTGTAGGTAGGAAGCTTCAAAAGCCTTGTAGAGAGCTTTTTCAAGAGTAGTATCAGAACCCATAACTTCCCCTGTTGACTTCATTTCAGGCCCGAGCAAGCTGTCTACCTTAGCTAGTTTCGTAAAGGAGAAGACTGGTGCCTTGATATGAACGCGAGTGCTTTCTGGATAAAGTCCATCTTGGTAACCCAGTTCTTTAAGACTTTGACCAAGAATGAGCTTAGTCGCTACCTGAGCCATAGGAATATTGGTTACCTTAGAAAGGAATGGCACCGTACGGCTGGCACGTGGATTGACCTCAATAACATAGACTTTCTCATCCTTGATGACAAACTGGATGTTCATCATCCCAAGACAATTAAGACCGATTGCTAGGCGTTTGGTGTAGTCTGCGATAGTTTCCTGAACCTTTTGAGACAAGGTTTGTGGAGGATAAACGGCCATTGAGTCACCTGAGTGGACACCGGCACGTTCGATATGTTCCATGATACCAGGGATGAGAACATTTTCCCCGTCTGAGATGGCATCGACTTCACACTCTTGCCCAACGATGTAAGAATCGACAAGGACTGGATGGTCTGGACTAGCCTTAACAGCGGTACGCATGTAAGAACGAAGGTCTTTTTCGTTTTCTACGATTTCCATAGCACGTCCACCCAAGACATAAGATGGACGAACGAGAACTGGGAAACCAATCTTGCGAGCAGCAAGCACAGCTTCTTCTTCATTGGTAGCCGTTTGACCTGGTGGCTGTGGAATATCCAAGTCTTTAAGGGCTTGCTCAAAGAGGTCACGGTCTTCGGCACGGTCCAAGTCAGCTACTTGGGTACCAAGAATGGTCACACCTGCTTTTGCCAGGGGCTCTGCAAGGTTGATAGCTGTTTGACCACCAAACTGCACGATAACGCCTTTTGGTTGCTCCAAATCAATGACATTCATGACATCTTCGAATGTCAATGGTTCAAAGTAAAGTTTGTCTGATACCGAGAAGTCGGTAGAAACGGTCTCTGGATTTGAGTTCATGATGATCGCTTCATAACCAGCAGCCTGAATCGCCTTAACAGAGTGAACGGTTGCGTAGTCAAACTCAACCCCTTGTCCGATACGGATTGGACCTGAACCTAGGACAAGTACAGATTCCTTGTCAGACTTGATAGACTCGTTTTCCCAACCATAGGTTGAATAGAAATATGGTGTTTCAGAGTCGAATTCTGCCGCACAGGTATCGACCATCTTGTAAACTGGGACAATCTTGTTTTCCAAACGAAGTTGGCGAACTTGGTCAGCTGTCGTTTCCCAAAGCTCCGCAATCTTGCGGTCTGAGAAACCATTAAGTTTAGCAGTTTTCAAGACTTCTAGATCTTGTGGATGGGCACCCAATTCTTGCTCAATTTCAAAGATGTGCAAAAGTTTATCCAGATAGAAGATATCAATCTTAGTCAATTCAGCAATTTCTTCTGGAGTGTAACCACGGCGAATAGCCTCTGATACATAGAAGAGACGGTCATCTTGGGCTTTCACAACCTTTTCAATCAAGGCATCATCCGAAACAGATGCTAGTTCAGGCATTTCATTGTGGTGAACCCCAATTTCAAGTGAACGACAAGCTTTAAGAAGTGACTCCTCGATGTTACGACCGATAGCCATGACTTCTCCAGTTGCCTTCATCTGAGTACCAAGACGACGCTCACCCTTTTCAAACTTGTCAAATGGGAAACGTGGAATTTTCGCAACCACGTAGTCAAGGGCTGGTTCAAACATGGCATAGGTTGAACCTGTAACTGGGTTGATGACCTCATCCAGGGTTAAACCAACTGCAATCTTGGCAGCCAATTTGGCAATCGGATAACCAGTTGCCTTAGAAGCAAGCGCTGACGAACGCGATACACGAGGGTTTACTTCGATAACATAGTACTTGAAGCTATGTGGATCAAGGGCTAGCTGAACGTTACACCCACCTTCAATCTTGAGGGCACGAATAATGCTCAAGCTCGCGTCACGTAGCATTTGGTTTTCATAGTCTGACATGGTTTGCGCAGGAGCAAATACGATGGAATCCCCTGTGTGAATCCCAACGGGGTCAAAGTTTTCCATGTTACAAACAACGAGGGCATTGTCAGCTGAATCGCGCATGACTTCGTACTCGATTTCTTTGAAACCTGCGATTGAACGTTCAATCAAACATTGGGTAACAGGTGACAGTTTCAACCCATTTTCAGCGATTTCACGCAATTCTTCCTCGTTGGCACACATACCACCACCAGTACCACCAAGTGTGAAAGCTGGACGAACGATAACTGGGTAGCTGATTGATGTCGCAAAGGCAACAGCTTCTTCCACTGTGTTGACAATTTCAGATTCTGGAATTGGCTGCTCAAGCTCTTCCATCAATTGTTTAAAGAGGTCACGGTCCTCTGCTTGGTCGATGGCAGACAATTTAGTACCTAGAAGTTCGACACCGAGCTCATCTAGGATACCATTCTTAGACAATTCCATGGCCATATTGAGCCCTGTCTGACCTCCAAGAGTTGGAAGCAAAGCATCTGGACGTTCCTTACGGAGAATACGTGTCACAAACTCGAGTGTGATCGGTTCGATGTAGACCTTGTCCGCAATCTCCTTGTCCGTCATGATGGTGGCAGGGTTTGAGTTCACCAAGACAACTTCATAACCTTCCTCTTTCAAAGACAAGCAGGCCTGGGTCCCCGCGTAGTCAAACTCAGCAGCCTGACCAATAATAATCGGACCAGAACCAATCACCATAATTTTTTGAATATCAGTACGTTTAGGCATTTATAAGATATTAAGGGCGTCAAGCGGACAAAGCTAAAATAGGAGTTATGACGAAGAACTGTCAGTTCTAGGAATAACTATCTTTTTAGCACCGTCCGTAGCCCGTATTCAGTTCAGCAAATACGGATTGCCCTTCTCCTTTCTATTCGGCAACTCTCTGGTTGCCATTAAATAAATTCTCCGACGATTTTTTAGAGAAACGATATTTTTCGATAAAAAATCTAGTGCAGGGAGTTTTTAGTTCGCCTGATAGCGACTAAAAGAAACGACCTGCCTTTCTATTCGTCGCCTCACAGAGCGACATTAAATAAATTCTCCGACGATTTTTTAGAGAAACGATATTTTTCGATAAAAAATCTAGTGCAGGGAGTTTTTAGTTCGCCCAATAGCGACTAAAAGAAACGACCTGCCTTTCTATTCGGCAACTCTCTGGTTGCCATTAAATAAGATACAAAGGACGAATAGAAAGCGATTGAATTTTAGGAAACCAAGGAAGGATTGACAATCCAAGTTGGTTTCTCTAAATTCCGAGCTTTCCGTCCGTGTTCAGTTACATAAATTCTCCGACGAGCTTTTGCTCGTTCTTAATTTGATTGTTTAAAGGCTTCCATCATCTCAATAAACTCGTCAAATAGGTAGCTAGCGTCGTGTGGACCAGGAGCTGCGTCTGGGTGGAATTGTACAGAGAAACCTGGTTGGTATCTGTGGCGAACTCCTTCAACTGACTTGTCATTGATTTCTTCGTGGGTGATGATCAAGTGCTCTGGCAAATCCTCACGGCTGACTGCATAACCATGGTTCTGACTGGTAAAGTCTACGCGTCCTGTTGCAATTTCACGTACTGCGTGGTTAAATCCGCGGTGACCAAATTTCATCTTGTAGGTCTTAGCCCCATTTGCCATGGCAAAAAGTTGGTGTCCCATACAAATACCGAAAATTGGAATTTTTCCTTGCACACCACGAATCATGTCCAGTGCTTCTGGAACGTCTTCTGGGTTACCTGGACCATTTGACAACATAACTCCATCTGGATTTAGGTGGAGAATTTCTTCCGCTGTTGTTGAATACGGAACAACCGTAACGTTACAGTTACGCTTAGAAAGTTCACGTAGGATTGAGTGCTTGAGACCAAAGTCTACTAAGACCACACTCAAACCAACACCTGGAGCTGGATAGGAAGTTTTAGTAGAAACCTGCTTGATATTGTCTGTCGGCAAGACTGTTGCTTGGAGCTGGTCCGTCACATGGTCCATACTGTCTCCAACATGGGTCAAGGTTGCACGCATCGTACCATGCTTACGGATAATCTTGGTAAGTGCACGCGTATCAATCCCTGAGATACCTGGAATTTTCTTGGCTTTCAAAAATTCATCCAAGGTCATTTGGTTGCGCCAGTTGCTAGCTCGACGCGCCTCTTCGAAAACGACAACTCCCTTACAAGTTGGAATGATGGATTCATAATCATCACGGTTAATTCCATAATTTCCCACCAAAGGATAAGTGAAAGTCAAGATTTGTCCATTATAAGACTGGTCTGTAATGGATTCTTGGTAGCCGGTCATCCCTGTGTTAAAGACGATCTCACCTGTTACATCAATATCTGCTCCGAAGGCCTTGCCTTCAAAAACTGTGCCATCTTCTAATACTAGAAGTCTTTTTGTCATATTTTCACCTCTCGTGGACGCTCACTGGCGTCTTTTAACGTCTTGTGTTTTAGTTGGCGCTTCTACTCGCCAATACGGATTCTAAGATTGCCATTCGAACAAAGACACCATTGGTCATTTGTTGGACAATGCGTGATTTTGGTGCTTCAACCAAGTGGTCAGCAATTTCCACATCTCGATTCACTGGAGCAGGATGCATAATGATTGCTGTTTCTTTTAAGCGATTATAGCGTTCTTGGTTCAAACCGTGTTGAGCATGGTAGTCTTCTTTTGAAAAGACCGCTCCACTTTCGTGGCGTTCATGTTGAACTCGGAGTAACATCAAAACATCCACCTGATCAACAATCTCATCAATAGTTACAAACTGTCCATAGTCCGCAAACTCTTGACTTCTCCATTCCTCAGGTCCTGCAAAGTACAGTTCAGCTCCCAAGCGTTTCAAAATCTGCATATTGGATTTGGCAACGCGTGAGTGATCCAAGTCGCCTGCAATAGCAACCTTGAGACCCTCAAAGTGGCCAAATTCCTCATAAATAGTCATCAAATCAAGCAAGCTCTGGCTAGGATGTTGTCCCGAACCATCACCACCATTGATAATGGAAGTCGTAATCGACGGACTCGCAATCAACTCTCTGTAATAGTCGACCTCTGGGTGGCGAATCACACAGACATCCACTCCTAGAGCAGATAGGGTCAAGATGGTATCATAAAGTGTCTCACCCTTATTGACCGAGCTAGTCTTCACATCAAAGTCCAGTCGCTCCAGCCCCAGTTTAATTTCTGCCACTTCAAAGGACTTATGTGTTCGTGTAGAATCCTCAAAGAAGAGATTAGACACAATAGGTTTGTTTTCGTAGGGAAGTTGGGCTCCGTTTTTAAACTCGATTCCTCGTTTGATCAATTTCATCACTTGATCAACCGTAAGGTCTTCCATGGACACCACATGGTTCAATGCTTGTTGATTTTCTGACATGGCTACTCCTTTAGCTCTTAAGCTTCTTCAGTAATCAAAACTCTATCTTGGCCATCAAGTTCTGTCATCTCAACGATGATTTCTTCAGAACGACTGGTTGGAATATTTTTCCCAACGTAATCTGGACGAATTGGCAATTCTCTGTGTCCACGGTCAACTAGCACCGCAAGACTCACGCGCGCTGGACGACCATGTCCGACAATGTTATCGATAGCAGCTCGAATTGTACGACCTGTATAAAGTACGTCATCCACCAAGATGACCTCGCGGTCTGTTACATCGACAGAAATTAATGAAGTATCCTCACCACTCTTAACATCGTCGCGGAAAGGTTTAGTATCTAATTCTACAACAGGAACTGAGATGTTTTCCAATTGTTCCAAGCGTTCTTGAATACGGTGAGCAATAAAGACACCACGTGTTTTAATTCCCGCTAAAATGATTTTATTCAAATCTTTGTTGCGTTCGATAATTTCATAAGTGATACGCGTAATTGCTCGCTTGACGGTTAATTCGTCTACAACTTCTTTTGTCTTCATGACAAACCTCCAAAAAGAAAAGTCTCCTTACACAAGGAGACTTGAGAATGTATAACTAAGCGAGCCATACTGCAAACAGTATAGACTTACCCTTCTACTTTATCGAGCTCCTTGCCTGCCTCACGGGACAGGTTTAAAGGAATATTTTATTGTCCTTACTATATCACAAAGCCTAGTTCAAAGCAAGTAAAAACATTCAATGCTAAGCCTTATAATGAACTAAAATCGTATAACTGTGGATAGTGATCACATTCTGGATTTTTCGGATGACAGATAGCACGACCAAAGTAAATCATGGCTTGATGCGCCACCAACCACTTTTCTGGTGGCAAGACATCCATGACACGTTTTTCAACTTCAAGTGGTGTAGCTGATTTTTTTACAATATCGTGGTGTTTACAGATTCGCTCTACGTGAGTATCAACTGCAAAGGCCGGAATACCGAATCCCACGCTCAAAACTACGTTAGCTGTTTTACGACCAACTCCTGCTAAACTCTCTAATTCTTCTCTAGTCTGAGGGACTTGACCATCAAAATCATCCAGTAGTTGCTGGGCACATTTTTTGAGGAATTTTGCTTTGTTTCGATAAAGACCTAGACGAGAAATATGTTTAGAAATTTCACTCTCACTGGCATCTGCCATGGCTTGAGGCGTAGGGAAGGCTTCAAAAAGAGCTGGAGTCGCTTTGTTTACTGCCGCATCTGTCGTTTGAGCAGACAACATGACTGCAACTAGCAATTCAAAATGATTGCGAAAATCTAGACTTGGTTTCGCATCAGGAAAAAGAGCAATGATTTCTTCTATGACATGACGTGCACGTTTTTTGGATAAAACCATCTACTCATCTCCGTCAAACAGCCCTTGCAACTCTGCAAAAGGACTATTTTCTTCTTTCTTAACTGCTTGTTGAGCTTGATATTCTTCCTCAGTCATGATTTGCCAGTCATTTCCAGAAACAAATCCTTGACCAGCTTCTTCCTCAGCTGTTAAGACCTTGATTGGAATATTGAGCAAGATATTATCTGAAACACTCTCAGCAAGGTCGATTTCTCCATTTTCGATCGGTAAAACTAAGTCATCATCTAGCACTTCTTGGTCCAATTGATTGGTAGCACCTTCCATAAAGACTTCCGTAACTGGATATGATTCTTTCAATTCTACCGGTTCCATGCTACGACTAGAAGCTAAAACGATTGTATAAGATAAGAGATAGTCCAAGAAAAACATACGGTCTTCGTACTGAACTTTCCCTAGTGCTTGGATATCTTTTACATCTAAAATTTCTTGATTACGGTCACGTAAGTCAGCTGACAAGTCTAGAGTTTGCTCAAAGTGCAAGCCTTCAGGCTGCTTACGAATTTCTTGGATATTTAATTTCATACTTCCTCCATAAAGATTTACTCACTTGATTATACCATGAAATCACTTAATTTAACCGCTCCAGACCTTGATTTAATTTTTATCATTTTTTGATAAATTTATTATGACAATTTTATTTTTTGTGCTATACTATAGGCATCAATAGATGAGCAAAGGAGGACGCTCATATGGAAGACAAAGTTCTTTTAGCTGAAGCCTATCAGCTCGTTTCAGAATTAAACCAAACAATACAAAGTTGTAAACAGGGATTGCCTGATGATCTACGCTTACAGCAAAATATAGACGAAATTCTCAGAGAACTTAAAAAATCTGTGAAATTAGACAATGCTATCTTAATTGAACTGGAAAGCTTTTACCAACGGACTAGTCTTTTGATTGGACTTGGCTCACTGAAATTAAATGACCAGGCTCGCACTGCTTGGCGAAACTATGATAAGTTTCACTACGATCACGTTAAGCACGTTTTGACACTCTATGGACCTGTTTTTGGTTTTTAAAAATAGAGGGTTTTCTGGCTTAATCTTGACAAATTTTCTCAAAAAGAGTATGATGATTTCAACAATACTCGGAGGTAAGGGAGACATGAACAACTAAGTCTATCAAATAAAGAACCTTTATTTAGTAGATCTTGTTTCTGTCTCTTTTTATGTGCTCTTTTTTTGCTGGATTTTCAGCCCTTTTAAAAGAGTTTTTTTGACATAGACGATTGGCTCTACTAGGTAAAGTAGAGCTTTTTGTTATGCAATATGGACATTCTAGAAAGGGCAATAATATGATAAAAATCAATCATCTGACCATCACACAAAACAAAGATTTAAGAGACCTTGTTTCCGATTTAAACATTACCATCCAAGACGGAGAAAAAGTCGCTATTATTGGCGAAGAAGGCAATGGAAAATCAACCTTACTGCGAACTTTAATGGGAGAAAAATTAGCTGATTTCTCTATCAGGGGAGAAATCCAGTGTGACCTTCAGTCTCTGGCCTACATTCCCCAACATCTCCCTGAAGAACTGAAAAAAAAATCTCTGCAGGACTACTTCTTTTTAGAGTCTACAGATTTGGACTACAGCCTTCTCTATCGCTTGTCTGATGAATTACACTTTGACAGCAGTCGTTTTGCAAGTGATCAAGAAATTGGTAGTCTCTCGGGTGGTGAAGCTTTGAAAATTCAGCTCATCCATGAATTGGCCAAACCTTTTGAGGTTCTATTTTTAGATGAACCTTCAAATGACCTAGACCTTGAGACGGTTGATTGGCTAAAAAGGCAGATTCGAAAAATTAGGCAAACTGTTATTTTCATTTCCCATGATGAAGACTTTCTTTCTCAAACGGCTGATACTATTGTCCACTTGCGACTGGTCAAGCATCGGAAAGAAGCGGAAACGCTAGTCGAGCATTTAGACTATGATCGCTATAGTGAGCAGAGAAAGGCTAATTTTGCCAGACAAAGTCAGCAAGCTGCTAACGACCAGAGAGCCTATGACAAAACCATGGAAAAACATCGCCGAGTCAAGCAAAATGTAGAAACTGCACTTCGAGCTACCAAAGACAGTACTGCCGGTCGCCTATTGGCTAAAAAGATGAAAACTGTTCTCTCTCAAGAAAAACGCTTTGAAAAGGAAGCTCAGTCCATGACACAAAAGCCACTTGAAGAGGAACAAATCCAACTCTTCTTTTCAGACATCCAACCATTACCGGCTTCTAAAGTATTAGTCCAACTGGAAAAAGAAAATTTGTCCATTGGCCAGCGCATTTTAGCTCAGGAGTTACGACTAACGGTCCATGGCCAAGATAAAATCGGTATCATCGGGCCAAATGGTGCTGGAAAATCAACTCTGTTAGCCAAGTTGCAACAACTACTAAGCGCCAAAAGAGAGATTTCACTTGGTTTTATGCCACAAGATTACCATAAAAAACTACAATTAGATCTATCTCCAGTAGCCTATCTCAGCCAAACTGGACACAAAGAGGAAATACAGAAAATCCAATCTCACTTAGCTAGTCTTAATTTCAGCTATCCAGAGATGCACCACCAAATCCACTCCTTATCTGGAGGTCAACAAGGTAAACTCCTTCTTTTGAATTTAGTTCTGCGAAAACCAAACTTTCTCCTTCTGGATGAACCCACACGAAACTTTTCTCCAACTTCTCAACCAGAAATCAGAAAACTCTTTGCCTCCTATCCAGGCGGTCTAATCACTGTTTCGCATGACAGACGCTTCTTAAAAGAGGTCTGTACGAGTATCTATCGTTTGACAGAAAATGGTTTGGAAGTTGTTGATTTACAAGATTTATAAATGTTGAACATAGCAAAAATCCAGAGAGATTTCTCTGGATTTTTTTACATCTGTTTCAAGCGTTCGATTCGTTCTGAGATAGGTAGGTGGGTATAAAAGAGTTTTTGAAGTCCGCCACCTTTCTTCGGATCATTGATATAAAGAGCGCTGCTGGCATCGTCAATCTGACAGATTATGCTCTGACTTTTGTTTAAATTGTATAAGCTAGAAATCATTTTTTATTATCTTACAGCTCAAAGCATTCTAATGTAGCATTATCTCATGTACAAAAAGCAAAATGCAACCAGATTATTGAAGACATGCAAAAGAATGGAATTCCATAGGTTGTCAGAAGTCTTATACCTTACCCCAAATGCAAATCCCATACCTAAATAGCTGATAAAGCTAGGAATAGTATAGGGACCATGAAGATAAGCAAAAAGAAGCGATGTGGCAAACAATCCAAAATATGTATTCTTAAATACTATCCCCTGTAACATACCTCGCATAAAGATTTCTTCCGTGACAGGTGCCAAAACACAGAGATCCACAAAAAGTACAGACCATGAAAGTGATAAACTTTGCACAGTTTGAGTTGTGTCTGATTGGGTAGGGCCTAAAAAATTGACCATAATATAAAACAGGAAAAGTAAGGCGTATGAAAGAAAACATTTTAGAATATCTTTTAGGCGGATTTTCCGAATGTGAAACAAGTCATACTTTTTTCCTACATATAAAAATAATGCAAGTTCAACGAGGGTAAAAAGGATTGATAGCGTTAATGAATTTGTTCGCATGATTTTCTCTGCTATACTCAAATGAATTGGCATAAAAATCAAAATCAAGAAAAACGTCATCCAGCGCTTATACATCATTCACCTCAATTATATAGAATTACATATATTATACTATTTTTGGGAGAGATAACAAGTTAAAAGCGAGATACTAAAAGCAAAAATCCAGAGACGACCTCTGGATTTTTTTACATTTGTTTCAAGCGTTCGACTCGTTCTGAGATAGGTGGGTGGGTATAAAAGAGTTTTTGTAGCCCCCCACCTTTCTTGGGATCATTGATATAAAGAGCGCTACTGGCATCGTCAACATGGTGATGCATCGGCTCGCTATTTTCCAACTTACGCAAGGCATTGATCATCCCTTGAGGATTACGAGTCAGCTCCACACTGGATGCATCCGCCAGAAATTCCCTCTGACGGGAAATGGCTAATTGCACCAAGGTTGCTGCCAAGGGAGCCAAAACAATTGCTAGGAGAGAGATGACAAGCATGATAATCTCTAGACCATTTCCATCGCGATCATTATCACTCCGTCTGCGACCTGCCCCACCCCACCACATCATCCGTCCTGCCATACTAGACAGAAGGGTAATGGCACTGGCAAGGGCAACAGCAATGGTCGAAATGCGAATATCGTAGTTTCGGATATGACTGACTTCATGACCCATAACAGCTTCCAGTTCCTCACGATTCATGATAGCTAAGAGACCCGACGTTGCTGCTACTGCGGCATTCTGCGGATTCGAACCTGTTGCAAAGGCATTTAAAGATGAATCCTCAATGATGAAAACACGTGGCATGGGAATCTGAGCGACCATGGCCATATCCTCTACTACATGGTAGAGGTCTGGTGCTGTTTGCTCATCAACCTCACGCGCCCCATTCATAGACATGACAATCTCTGTTGATTGAAAGATCATGGTCAGAGCGTAGATAAGGCCAATAATCAAGGCAATAATCATGCCACCAAGACCTGAGCGCATAAAGAGATAGCCAACCGCATAACCAACCAAGGCCAAGAGTAGGAAGAAAACCAGCAACAAAATCCAGGTTTTTCGTTTATTGCTCGCAATTTGATCAAACAACATCTTAGTCACCTAAACCGCTAAAGTCAACTTTAGGAACTGCCTTTTCCTCTTCAGGTGTTTGAAGGAAGTCTGCAGCTTTAAATCCAAATAGTCCTGCGATGATGTTGCTTGGGAAACTTTCAAGTTTTACATTGTAGTTGCTGACAACACTGTTGTAGAGTTGGCGTGAGTAAGAAATTTTATTTTCAGTATTGGTCAACTCTTCTTGTAATTTGATAAAGTTAGCACTAGCTTTCAAGTCTGGGTAATTCTCTGCTACTGCAAAGATACCAGAAATCTGGCGAGTAAGGGCATCACTGGCCTTCATAGCTTCTGCCGGTGAAGTTGCTGCGGCTACTTGTCTACGAAGTTCTGTTACTTTTTCCAAGGTAGAACCTTCATATTTCGCATAGCCTTTGACTGTTTCAATCAAGTTTGGGAGGAGATCATTACGACGCTTCAACTGAACATCTATCTGGCTCCAAGCCTCCTTGGTCTGCATACGATTTTTAACCAAACCGTTATAGCTAACAATCACAAAAATAACAATCAGAGCCAAAACTCCAAGAATAATCCAAGTCATAATCTTTTTCCTTTCTGCTTTTAGATTACTACCAGTATATCAAAATTTTAACGAATATGGTAAAATAAGATGATACTAGAGAAGGAAACTACTATGAAACCAGAAACATTTTACAGCCTACTAGCTGAGCAAAATCTTCCACTTTCGGACCAGCAAAAGAACCAATTTGAACGGTATTTTGAACTCTTGGTCGAGTGGAATGAAAAGATTAACCTAACCGCTATTACAGACAAAGAAGAAGTCTACCTTAAGCACTTTTATGATTCGATTGCACCTATTCTGCAAGGCTTGATTTCAAATGAAACTATCAAACTTCTTGATATCGGAGCGGGGGCAGGATTTCCTAGTCTTCCTATGAAAATCCTCTATCCTCAGTTAGATGTGACCATCATTGATTCGCTCAATAAGCGCATCAACTTCCTCCAACTATTGGCTCAGGAGTTGGATTTGGATGGTGTTCACTTCTACCATGGACGGGCAGAAGACTTTGCCCAAGACAAGAACTTCCGTGCTCAGTTTGATGTGGTGACGGCTCGTGCTGTTGCCCGTATGCAAGTCTTGTCTGAACTGACCATTCCCTATCTTAAAGTTGGTGGAAAACTACTGGCGCTCAAGTCCAGCAATGCTCCTGAGGAATTGCTAGAAGCCAAGAATGCCCTTAACCTCCTCTTTAGTAAGGTAGAGGACAACCTCAGCTACGCCCTGCCAAATGGGGATCCGCGCTACATCACTGTCGTCGCAAAGAAAAAAGAAACCCCAAATAAATATCCACGTAAGGCTGGCATGCCCAACAAACGCCCACTTTAAACAATTTACAAAATCATACCTCGCTCTCGCATTTCCGAGCTCGGGAAAAATTCGTTTACAAAACGAACCTCACTCTCGCATTTCTAGGCTCGAGAAAAAATGATTTACAAAATCAAACCTCGCTCTCGCATTTCCGGGCTCGGAAAAAAAATGATTTACAAAATCAGCCTCGCTCTTACATTTCTAGGCTCGGGAAAAAATGATTTGCAAAATCAACCTCGCTCTCCCATTTCCAGGCTCGGGAAAAAATGATTTACAAAATCATTTTTTTCTGCTATACTATCACAAGCAAAGGTTTTTAATGTCATCCTGTGAGGTGACGAAGGCGCAGATTTATATAAATTTTTAAAAGATAGCTATTTTTTAAAAAGTCTTACTCTGAGGGCCTATTGCTGCAAAATAATGGGCTCTTTTTTGGTGCCCAAAAGTGAGGTTTTTATGAAACAGGAATCAACTGTTGACTTGTTACTAGACGTTGATCAACGTCCTTCTGCTGGTAAAGGTATTCTTCTAAGCTTCCAGCACGTATTTGCCATGTTTGGTGCAACCATTCTCGTTCCCTTAATTTTGGGAATGCCCGTATCGGTTGCTCTCTTCGCTTCCGGTATTGGAACACTTATCTACATGATTTCTACTGGCTTTAAGGTTCCAGTTTATCTAGGTTCTTCATTCGCCTTTATCACAGCTATGTCTCTAGCCATGAAAGAAATGGGAGGCGATGTCTCTGCTGCTCAAACTGGAGTTATCCTGACTGGTTTTGTCTATGTCCTTGTAGCAGCAAGTGTTCGTTTTGCAGGTACGAAATGGATTGATAAACTCTTGCCACCAATCATTATCGGACCTATGATTATCGTTATCGGTCTTGGTCTTGCTGGTTCTGCTGTAACGAATGCTGGACTTGTAGCAGACGGAAACTGGAAAAACGCCCTTGTAGCCGTTGTTACATTCTTGATTGCCGCCTTTATCAATACAAAAGGAAAAGGTTTCCTTCGTATCATTCCTTTCCTCTTTGCCATCATCGGTGGGTATATCTTCGCTATGATGCTTGGTTTGGTTGACTTTACCCCAGTCCTTCAAGCCAACTGGTTTGAAATTCCTGGTTTCTACTTGCCATTTAGCACTGGTGGTGCCTTTAAAGAGTACAACTTGTACTTCGGTCCCGAAACAATCGCCATCTTGCCAATCGCTATTGTAACCATTTCAGAACACATCGGAGACCACACAGTTTTAAGCCAAATCTGTGGCCGTCAATTCCTAAAAGAACCAGGACTTCACCGTACGCTTCTCGGTGACGGTATCGCGACATCTGTATCTGCTTTCCTCGGTGGACCAGCTAACACGACTTACGGAGAAAATACAGGAGTTATCGGGATGACTCGTATCGCTTCTGTCTCTGTTATCCGTAACGCAGCCTTTATCGCCATTGCTCTTAGCTTCTTAGGTAAATTCACTGCCTTGATTTCAACCATTCCAAATGCTGTGCTTGGTGGCATGTCCATCCTTCTCTACGGAGTTATCGCCAGCAATGGTTTGAAAGTTTTGATTAAAGAACGTGTTGACTTCAGTCAAATGCGTAACCTCATCATTGCCAGTGCCATGTTGGTACTTGGACTTGGTGGGGCTATCCTCAAACTTGGCCCAGTTACACTTTCAGGTACTGCTCTATCAGCCATGACAGGAATCATCTTGAACTTGATCTTGCCACACGAAAATAAAGACTAATCATCTATACACACAAAATCCACTCGATTGAGTGGATTTTTTAATTACTTACTCTTTATTTCCAACAGTAAATCTTTCAATGAAATAATGGTCACGGCTAGTAAAATCATAGCCATACCGACAAAATCAATCGCATAAAACTGTTCCTTCATAATCAGAAAGGCAAAGAAAACGGCAGAAATTGGTTCTATGGAAGCTAATAAACTAGACTTAACAGGGCCTATCAGACTAGCTCCCTTTAGGAAAGCTGTATAGGCAAAAACCGTTCCGATGATGATAATCCCAGCAAATGCAAAGAGAAAATCTAAGCTGGTTGGTATGCTGGCCTGTAAGACTCCTGTGAAAGGAATAGCCACTACACCAGAAATAACCATCCCAACACCAATCACCAAAATACTGCCCCACTTCTTAATCAAAGCGATGGGAAGGATAATATAGAGGGCATAGGTTAGGGCAGAAAAGAGGCCCCAGAAAAGTCCAGCAGGTGTGACAGACAACTGGTCGACTTTCCCATGCGTCGCAATCAGAAAAGTTCCTCCTATAGCCAATCCAATCGAAATAATCTCAGCCAGTGTCGGAGCTACCTTATCCTTCATACAGGTATAAACCAAGATCCCAACGGGGCATACATACTGGAGAACTGTCGCCGTTCCAGCATTGGTTTCCTGAATGGCAGAAAGATAGGCAAACTGGTTTAAGAAAAGCCCGAAAACTGCAAATAGTAACAGAGATAGTAGACTTTTTCTGTCTTTAAAAAAAGCATAGAGTTTATCCTTTGAAGTCGCATAGGATAAGACTACCAGTGCCAGACCTGCAATGATAAGTCGTAAATTGGTCAAGACTAAAGCAGAAATCCCGTGTGCCATCAGGTATTGGCCACTGGTCCCAGACAAGCCCCAAGCAATCCCTGCTACTACTGTATACAGAGTTCCTTTTACGATTTTTGACATGCTTCCCCCTACTCTTCTTGACGAATCATTTCCATGACTTGGTTTCGGTCAACTATCCACTGGGCACGCTCATCCTTTTCATACGTTCGATTGGATAAAAAGATAGCAGCTTCTTGCTTCTCCCGATTCCACATAATGAAGGTACCTGTATAACCCGTATGGTCGAGCCAAGCTCCCTCCAGGTTCCATGATAGAGACCGCTCCTTATCATCTAAGGGAGAAAAATTTCGGCTCAATTCTGCAGCAAAATCATCTTTCAAGTAATGTTCCAGGAAGATCTGCAGATCCTTAACAGTCGAAAACAAACCAGCACTTCCAGCGTGTTTCCCTAGTAGACGGGCTTTGGGATCGTGAATAATTCCGGCCTCTACTCCTCTCACTGTTGGGACAGCTTGCTCAACAGGACCAAACATCGTTTCCTTCATCCCCCATGGTCCCAAAACTTGTTCTTCTATAATCTGATCCAAGTCTTGGTCAAAGATTTTTTCCAAAAGAAATCCCAAGAGTAAAAAGTGAACGTCAGAGTATAGGAAGGCTGACTGATCTCGTCTGTTGAGGTGAAACATGGCTTCTCTCAATTCCTCTGCACTTAACTTGTCTCGATTGGGAATAAAGGGATCTAAGTCTGTGGCATGGGTCAGAAGTTGCCGTATAGTGATATCAGGATAATCACACTCCGGTAAAAAATCCATCACCGGTCGATCAATATCTAATTTGCCCTGCTGCCACAAGAAGGTAAAAACCGTCCCCACTCCCACGATCTTACTCACACTTGCCAAATCATAAACCAAACCGGTTTCTGTCTTCAAGTCTCGTTCTGGATCACTCAATCCTAGATAAGACTCTTTCCATTCACCATCCTTATAATACGCAAAAGAGGCCCCGGGATAAATCCCTGCCTCGATTTGATTTTCTATTTTTCTTAGAATTTTTTCCAACTTCATGCTTCTTCAAACCACAATTCAATGTTATTGGTATCTTTACCAAGGAAGAATTTTTCAGACTTAGGGACAAAGTAGCCTGTCTTTTCAAATTTCTGACGAAGACTGGTTAGATCAAAATTCTTGACTAAAAATTTTAACATCGTCAGGTCCCAAGTGACATTGTTTTCAACAGCCAAATCTGGTCCTTGCCCTTTAGTAAAGGTAATTACTGGTGCTACTCCTTCAGGATCAAGTAAACTCTCTGTCCCTTCAGGTAAACGCAACTCCATAGAAACCTCAAATTGGCTCACGTATTTTATACTTGTATTTGAATAAAATTCAGGAACAGTTTCCAGTGGAACCAAATCTCTTATATCATCTTCTGCATGAACAAGGATCACATCCTCTTCAGGTGAAACAATCTCAAAAGCATACCCACGGTTACCTTTAAATAAGCGAGGAAGAGACTTCATCTGAGAAAGGAGGGCCTCGATTTCAGAAGGATTCTCAACCTTTATCAAGAGTCTAGCTAGCTTCTTAAGCCCTTCAACTCTGCGTGTTCGCATGCTTGGAGCCTCTTCTAAAATCAATCTCTCCGTAGCTGTCTGGTCGCCTAAGGAAAGAAAGGCAGACTCTTCCAGCAAAGGTTTCATCCCCAGGGTTTCAATGTAAAAACTTTCATTTAATTTTCGATTATTAACTTTCAAGGTCGGAACGATCCGAACAATCTCATTCACATTCATATATTCCTCCAACTCTTTTATTTTAAAGGATTTTCGAATATTTTACAAGCCATATCTATTTTATTTAAAAATTTTATAACAAAAAAACTGGGATTCCCCAGTTTTATTTTTTATAGGTAAAGTAGTTTGAATAGTGCTACTGCTGCAATACCCGCTAAAATTGGAGCTACAACTGGAACCCATGCATACCACCATTTTGAATCACCCTTGTGTTGACCAAGAACTGATTTTGGAAGGAGTTCGTGAAGAAGACGTGGTCCGAAGTCACGAGCTGGGTTCAAACCAGGTCCAGTAGGTCCACCAAGTGAAGTTACCAAGGCCATTACTAGGAAACCAAGTGCCAAGTGTGCAACTGAGATTCCAGCAGCTGTATGTGGAGCTACTTGAGCTTTCACTGCCAATTCACTTAAATCAACAGTTTGTCCAGCTTGAGTAGCCATTTGTTTCATGTATTGAAGAACCTCAGCACCAAAGAAGTTTTTAGTCAAACCAAGTGCTGCAAAGAAAAGAACAAATGAACCTACAAACTCATTGAGGAAGCCGTTAACAGTAGCTGCAAAACGTGATTCTTTTGTACCGTGGTCAATGCTTGAAATTGTTGAGAAGGTACCCAAGATATTGTTAGGATTCTCTGTCTTCAAGTAGTAAGGACGGTGAGTCGCTACAACCAAAGCTTGACCAAAGATTGCTCCTAAAACTTGTGCTAGGATGTAATATGGTACTTGCTCCCAAGAGAAAAGTCCACTAACAGCAAGTCCAAGAGTGAAAGCTGGGTTGATGTGGTTACCAGATACATTACCAAACATCAAAGCTGGGATCATAACCCCCATACCATAACCAACCGCGATAACGAGCCAGCCACTTTGGTGACCTTTCGTACCTTTAAGTTCAACGTTAGCAACTGCACCATTACCAAGAATGATCAAAATAGCAGTTCCCAAGAATTCTGTGGCATATTTAATAGCCCATGTAAAATCCATTTGATAGATTCTCCTTAAATTTTTTTAGACAATCCTTATTCTATCAATTTTTAGACCTTTTAGCAATATCTTTTCTAAAAGAATCTATGGAAAACGCTTTTATTTCAAGTCTACAAAAAAGACCTAACAAAGAGAGTTTGTTAAGTCCTAATTTTGATTATTCTTGGCGCTGACCAAAATATTTTCCAATTTTTTAATTAGCGAAAAAAGTTCGAAATTCTTTTAAAATTATAATTTAATATTCTTTAATATGTTCTTTTAAGAAAAGTTAACTCTTTTCCACTATTTAAATTCATCTGATTCATATAAATCTGATGGTAAAAAATTATTCATTACAAATTTCTCATTATTATTATTAATACGAATAAATTCTCCATCTATTAAGTCATACTTGTAATTAGTCATACTATTTATTTCAATAAATTGATTTTCAACATTATTAAATAAAAACAAAGTAACTTCTAGGTTACTATTAGTGATAGGTTCTGTAAATTGAATATTGTAAAACTTTTCC
>NZ_RJNJ01000012.1:0-39414 GCF_003943825.1 Streptococcus oralis | reverse complement strand
ACTATAAACCGTATCTGTAATATAATTCCACTTTCTAGATGTCTCATCATATTCATCATCTAAAACTTCAAAAATTCTACTTTTAATTAAATCAATGTCACTTAGTCTTAGTCCCTTAGAATTGAAATTTTGATAAATTTTATTAACATCTCTTTCTTCTAAAGAATAGATACAAATAACAGTTGAGTTTAACAGCTGTTTCCCTAAAGAATCAATATAAGTTATATAACTTATATCATTCCATTCGGTATTATTGTCGTTAATCCCCAATCCTTTAAGTAAGTACTCTTTTAATAGTTTTCCTTTGATAAAATCAAACGACTTTCTCAAGGTATCTTGGGATACATTAGATGCTTTTTCTTCAGAAGCATTGTGGCCTTCTATCTTTAGAATATCAAAAGGTAAAATTGGATTTAAATTTTTATTAACTAATCGTGTTTTCTTACTAGTCTTTCCAAAATTTGAATAAGAAAAAAATAGATTACTATCATATTCATGAGCATATTTATCTTCGGAATCTTTATCCTCATTATATTCATCAATTATATCTTTGATACAAGCTAAAAACAGTGTCATAGTCGTTAATCTCTGTTGACCATCAATCACCTTATAAGGTTTTTCAACATTTGGTTTAGTACCATCACCGACTAACAAGATAGTCCCAAAAAAATAATCTACCTCTTCTGTGTTGAACTCAATTTTATTATTAGACTCATTAAATGATAATCTGACTGACTTTTTTAAATCTAAAATAAAATCATCATATTGTTTCTCTTGCCATGAAAAATCTCTTTGGAAATTTGGCACTTCGTACATATTCTTGTCTGTAAAAACTTGTTCCAATCTTAAATCTTTCGTTCTAAATTCCATTATCACACCTCATTGACATTAGCGATTAAAAATCCCTTCCTAGTCAGACTAGAAAGGGACGAATGTGTTTATCCGCGGTACCACCCAATTTCGGGCAGAGCCCGCAACTCTCGTCTTTATAATAAAAAGACAATATTATTTCATTTTTCATCCATCAGCAACCAGTTTTGACACATTTGTGGACTTCTCAGCACCGCCACTTTCTGTAAAATGTGGGATCCAAAACACCTCTAATGGCTTTATTGTAGCAAGTTTTTCACAGAAATGCAAGGGACAAGAAAAATTACTTGAAGCTGATTCCGTGTTCTTTTAATTTCTTAATCGTAGCTGGGCCGATTCCCTTCAAGGCAAGGAGTTCTTTTTCAGTCCAGTTTTTGAAGTCAGAAGCTGACTTGATGCCTTCATCATAGAAAGTCTTCGCGCGATCTACTGAGAGGCCACCCAAAGTAGCTGCGAAATCTTCTACTGAATTGGCTACTTTTTGAGCTTGTTCCTTGGTCGCTTCTACTGCTTGTTCCACTTTTTTAGAGACAACTTTTCCTGCTTGGCTGGCAGATTTTTCTGCGTGTTTCACGACTTTTTTTGTTTCTTCTACAACCTTGGTCACTGTAGTTGAAAATGCACCTGAACGACGAAGGCTATTTCGCAATTGTTTTTTACGTTGGAGTTTCTTTGACATGATAAAATCCTTTCAATAAAAAATCCCTGCTCTGACAAGGATTTAATAAAGATATTCTATCAAGATTTTGGCAAAAAATCAAGAAAGTATCTGAATTTTAATAGTTTCGCTCACCAAACAAGCCTTCTGGCAGATCATGAAATCCCTTGCCTGCTTTGAAGTTTTCAAACTTACCCAGCAAGAACTGGTAGGCATCCAAGCGACTCTCGTAGCGAATCATGGCATATTTGGCACGTTCGTCTTGGTCTTCTTCGTAGACTTTTTGACTTTCCTTGTGCGCCATGTCGTTGATCATGATCTGGGTATTAACCCAGGCCTCAAATTCCTTCATAAATTCTTGTTCGTAACTCATTGATTCTCCTTATTCTAATCCACGGAAATAGTCCGTATCAATCTCTCGGTAGGGCTGGATATCCTGAACATACTCCAGCACACCTTGGAATTCCCCGTTCTCATCGTGTACTGCAGCGTAGGTGATGTGAACAAACTTACCTCGCGACTCAGACTTGAACCACATTTCATACTTGTCCTTGACCCCTTCACGAAGACCTTTCATAACGGCCTTCACCTTGTCTAAGTACTTGGGCGGATGGCAGAGTTCTACATTGCGTCCGACTTGGGACGGTGTCCGTTTGAAAATCATCTCATCAGCCGGCGTATTGTCATTGTAATACTGGAAAATATCGTCTTTATTGACAAAGGTAATCTCCATAGGGAGGTGATTGAGGATGAGGTTGGCCTGCTCGACCGAAAGATAGCCATTCCCAAAAGCCTGTTGACTATGGCGGTCCAGCACCGCTTTCTTTTCTTTAGGGGTAAAGGTAATGGTAAACTGACCTTCTGGTGTATCGATAACTTGTTGAACTTGGCTTTCAGCCGTGTCTAGTTGCACGGGCTCCTCTGCACTCTTTTCCTCAACGAAACTCTGACGCTCTGGCACCCATTTCTCGGACGGACGGATGATGGCATAGCCGTAGGCATCGCTCTCCTCCGCAATCTGAATCCAGTCATCCTGGGTGAAAGACTCAAGGAGAATCATGAGTAGGATAGACTCTTCCTTGAAAATCATACTTTCAAACTCTGTCGCAAAAGCTTCAAAAGCTTCCTTTACAGTGCTAATCGACACTTCTGGTAGTGCCTTAGCCGTCGCTAGAGCTGTCTGAAAGAGTTCCCTGATCTGATCATCCACTCCCCACATGACCTTAGGGGGTGAATCGTGACCATAGCGCTCCATGATAGGAAAGAAGAGCTCTTCCTTGCGCTGGTAATGGACATCAAATTGCCCCAAAAGTCCCATTTGACGGACCAAACCCTTGCGCATCTCCGCAAGCATTTCCTCGTCTTCCATAGACTCATAGGTGTCCAACAATCTCCGAATGCGAATCAATGCTGCACGGAGAGCCAGATTTTCATCCTTGAAGACGCGAACGGGGTGGCCAGGATGCTCGGTATCCTCTACTTCGACACCCTTAACAGCGTTTTTAAAAAGATTAGCATGGACATCACAGAGCTCCATGACATCTTCAAAGGTGACACCTGAGTCTGAGTTCATCAGCTCGTGCTCCATGAGGGAAATCTCGATGGCTGACACACCTGTAAAGGTCGCATCAAAACGCTCCTGAACTGACTCAGGAGAGGCACCATTGTGCAATTCTAACAAAATATCCCGTAGGATATGAATCCGTTCATCTGCCATTAGTCTAATCCAATCACTTCGTAACCATTCGCTTCCAGTGTACGGACAATCTTGTCCATAGGAGTTCCTTCAAGCTTAGAACCCTGTTTGAGCGATACCTTGCGACCGACTGTATTGCGCATCAAGGGATTAGCAAGTGGTTTAAAACCGAGATCCACTAGGATTTCCAAAACTTCTGGATGCTTTTCCACCACTTCTGCAACGGGAATTGACACATCGATGATATTGTCCATGACGACCTCCATGTATGTTCTAATACTCAATGAAAATCAAAGAGCAAACTAGGAAGCTAGCCGCAGGTTGCTCAAAACAGTGTTTTGAGGTTGTGGATAGAACTGACGAAGTCAGTAACCATACCTACGGCAAGGTGAAGCTGATGTGGTTTGAAGAGATTTTCGAAGAGTATAAAATGATTTTACTGCTTATATTATACCATATGGGAAGAGATTAAAAAACTAGCAGCGGAGTTCCTGCTAGTTTCTTTCATTTCAAGTTATTCCTTATCATCTGGTTTTACGAGCCACTGGGCTACATCCATCAACTTGTCAGTAAAGCAGTACTTTCCCGAAACCTACTAGAGCATTGTCGTCTTTTTTCATGTTCTTCAGAACTTTGACGCTTTGCATCACGAAAAAGTAATTCCCGTATGTCTTAGCTAGAATTTTAATGAATCCCATATTACTCTCCTTCGATGATTTCGACCTCTTTTCGGATAGTATCAACGTCTCTTTGATATTGCACTTCATTGTAGTTGACTAGCTTGGACAATTCCTGTTGCAATCTTTCTCCCATCGGCTTCATGGTCGCAAAGGTTAAGCCACCAGAAATGACTCCACCTAGGATAGGAATCACTTTCCCCATCCCTTTAGCTAGGCCTCCTTTTGTCAGATTGACACCAAAAATCTTCAAAACTTTTTCTAAAATTGGATACCAAAGAGTTTTTGTCAAGGCTTTCTTGTTCACTACTTTTATGACTTGCTTGGCTACTGTCACACCGCCTGATCGAAGCAGGGCACCTGCGCCATTTACTCCCAGCATCACACCGAGATACAGTAAGAGAGTGTTTTTAGCATCTTCACTTAACTCATTGCGCGATGCCCAGAGATCATCAAATCCGTAAATATAGCCTAGTTCCTGAGCTAGCTTTAACGAGAAAGCGTAAAACTGGGCTACATCTGTCGGAATAGTAATCGCCATGACAATCCCTCCAGGTAAACCTGCCAAAACCGAAGTTCCACTGGCTAACAGGACATTATCCTTAATACATGCCTTGGCCACTCTATCCAAGCTTTCCTGGGGTAATAAAGCCGTCGGTCCTTGTTCAATCAAAGTTGGAATATCCTTACGGTCTAATTCCTTGGAAAACTTTTCTACTAAAAATTTCTCTCGATCAACTTTGACTACGGGTAATTTCACCACTTGTTGCAGTACTTGCATAGCTATATCTTGTTTAGCCATATATCTCTCCGTTTTTCATTTATATCAAGCTTTATCATATCATACTATTTGAAATATACAAATTTTTTAAACCGATTTTTATCAGATAGATACATTATCAGATAGCAATTATCATACTCTGGCAACAAAAAAGAGGGTATCCCCTCCTTCTTAGTTCTTATCCAGATTGCGTAGCATCTCGTCAATCTTGTTTCCATATTCGATGGACTCGTCTTTGACGAAGGTTAAATCTGGTAAATTTCGCTTCTTTTAATCAATAACAATACTTGATTTTTATCATTATAAATCCATAATTTCTTTTTTCTTTAGATCAAACTCTTCCTGAGACAATATACCTGCATCTAAAAGTGATTTAAGTTTGGTTAGGACTTCAATTTGTTCATCTAAAGAAAGAGTTGGTTTGGTCACCTTTTCATCTAGACCTTGTACCATATTCATGCCAAAAATCATTCCTGCACCGTCTCCTAAACCATGTTGTTCTATTCCTGATGCAATCTTTTGTTGTGCTGCAATATTAGATGATTTTTGCGAAATTTCCTCATATGCTCTTAAATTCATCTTATTTGATGAAAATTGTTTAACAAGTTCCTTGGATTCAGGCGAAAATTCAATATTTGCGACAGCTACTTTAACAATCTCAAAACCAAAGCGTTCCTTCCAAGTACCAGCATATTGTTTATTACTTAATACTTGATCTGCAAGAACTCCAGTTTGTGAAGGCAATTGTGAAATACGATAGCTTGTTGATAAAGCATTTAAAGCCATTGTAAAGGATTGAAGAAATTCTGTTACTATTTGAGCTCTAGCCTGAGCACTATCAAAGGAATAATAGGTTACATTTGCTGGTAGAAAATTTTTAACAAACTGGGTAGCATCCGTAATTCTAATAGAAAAAGTTCCAAAAGCACGCACTTCTAAATCCGCACCATAAAACAAATCATTGTACATAACTGGTCCACGAGTACCAAACCTAATGTCACGAATTTCTCTCAAGTTGACAAAACAAATCTGTTTTTGTTGATCACTTTGTCCACCGAATCCAACACGATTCACGACATTATCAAACAATGATTTTTTAAAACCATCTCCATTAAAAATACTACTCTCACCATTTTGATATTCGTAACCACCCGGTTCTGAGATGATATCTTCTATCCCGGACTGACTAAAAATAAAAGCAGCTGTATTTTCAGGAACAAAGATTTTTGAGCCATTTGAAATGATACCTAGGGACCCTTTGTTATTGACTCCTCTACCATTATTACTTTCTTGAAGAATACCTGGGCAAACAGCTGTATGTTCGTCAAAGGCTTGTACTGTGATAATTTCTTTCCACTGGTCTGCAAAAGTTCCATTAATGGAATCCGTTACTGCTTTAATTATACCCATCTTTCATCTCCTACAAACTCTGTTCCATGTCACAAAAGCCACATTTCACTACCTGTTTTGTCATTCCCGATAAAGGAGCTCCACAAAAAGTACACTTGGTAGATAATTTTTCTGGTTCTGAGTCTTTAAAACCTAAGCCTGTTTTGAAAGCATCAAACGTATCTTTAATTGTTTCTGCTAAAACATCTGCTCCAAACAAACTGCTATCACCCAATTTTTCAAAATCATTCGTATCACCAGAAATCAATTTAATAATATTAGTTGCCCACTTGTCAGTATCTTTAGTATTAGAGAATGAGAAAATAGCTTGACCACTATTATAGTAAATTTCTAAGCGTTTAGAACCATTATTTTTAGTTACAGAAACTTGTGGTTTACCTTCAAATATTTTTATTTGATTAATAGGTATGATGATTTGTCCTTTTCTTCCCCCAAATATACCTTTTTTTATGTGTATTAGATGTAAGTTTGTTAAAATTAGATCATCCGTATACAGACCATTTTTCCCAAAACTAACATCATCACTATTCATAATCATATATTCATGAGGTAATAATTGATAGTCCATCTTTAGCCCCACTCTTCCTACTATAGACTAGCTTTCCACTGTTCTACTTGTTGATGTAGATTATCACGATAATCTTTTAGAAATTGAATAATTTCCTCTTTTCCTTGAATTGGCGCTTTCTTTAATGGACCATATTGTTTTTTCTGTTCTTCTATTTCTTTTTTCGTGCTATCTTTTAATTCTTGGATAGAGGCACTATCTTCTAAAGCAGTACCTTTAAAGGCTTGGTCAGCTTCTGTGTAATAATTATCAACGATTTTCTGAAACATCGTTAAATAATCTTCATAGGTTTTAATAGATTCAATTGTTGTATCACTAACATCTTGAGGATTAAAATCATTTGAACTAAATTTCTCTTTGGCTTTAGAAAAGATACCCTTTTTCTCAGAACTGCTGGTTGACACATCCGCTTGTTCTGTGCTAGACGAAGTATCTGCATTTTTAGACATAGAGCTACAAGCTGCTAGAGTAGACATTGAAATGAAAATTAGGCCTAGATAGCAAAACTTTTTCATATTTTTCATTAATATAATCTCCTTTTAAATATAATCATTATATTTTATAATATCATATTTTATAATAAAACAAAAGAGTTTTAAGAAATATTTTAATCTTTCAAAGTTTACTTTTCTAATAACTACATATCAGCAGCTTGTATATTATATAGAACCAAAAAAGAGGGTTCCCCCTCTTTCTTAGTTCTTATCCAGATTGCGTAGCATCTCGTCAATCTTGTTTCCATATTCGATGGACTCGTCTTTGACGAAGGTTAAATCTGGGATTTTGTACAATTTCAAATTGCGACCAAGTTCACGTTTGATGGTACCAGTTGCTTTTTCAAGCCCGATTTGAGCTTTTTGATTATCTGAAGCAAGGTTACTCAAAATGGTGTAGTAAACCTTGGCAACAGACAAGTCACCCAGCATCTGAACATCTGTGATGGTCACGCCTTGGACACGCGGATCACGGACTTTCTTTTGCAAAATCTCATTGACTTCACGCTTGATTTCCATGCCCACACGGTCCGTACGGAAATGATTTGCCATGATATTCCTTTCTCTACTTTGAACCAAAAGCTAGGCCAGCAGACCTAGCTATTTTTAAATTTATTGTTTTTCAGTTCAAATTGAAACGAAGTGCAATTTGAACTCATTCGCTTCTTTCGCTGTGGTGAAAGTGATGGAACTGATTTATCAGTCCCATCACAGGGGATTTTTGAGACACTAGGCTCAAAAATAAGCAATGAAACCATCGGTTTGCTTGCGTCCCTCACCACCTAAGAAAGGAGCAAAAATCTTATCTCTTAATTTCTTCCATGACATAAGCCTCAATCACATCATCCATCTTGATATCATTGTAACCATCAATCATCAATCCACCTTCACGACCGTTTGTAACTTCTTTGACATCATCTTTATAGTGTTTCAAGCTTGCAAGTTCACCATCGTAAATAACGACACCGTCACGGATAACACGAACTTTAGAGTCACGGGTAACCTTACCGCTAGTAACCATAAATCCACCGATAGTTCCGACTTTAGACACTTTGAAGGTTTCACGGATAATCGCTTCACCGATAACTTTTTCTTCAAATTCTGGGTCAAGCATCCCTTTCATAGCTTCTTCCATCTCTTCGATAACCTTATAAATAATGCTGTGGAGACGGATTTCTACATCGTCAGCTTCCGCTTGTTGACGCGCTTGTGGTGTAGGGCGTACGTTGAAACCAACGATAAAGGCATTTGAAGCTTCCGCAAGAGTCACGTCAGATTCATTGATGGCACCGACTGCTGAGTGAACGATGGTAACTTTCACACCTTCCACATCAATTTTTTGAAGTGAGGCAGAAAGGGCTTCAACTGAACCTTGTACGTCGGCCTTGATGATAACGTTGACTGACTTGAGTTCACCAGCTTTAAGCGTATCAAAGAGGTTTTCAAGGCTGACACGTTGGGTAGCTTGGCGTTGTTTCATGAGGGCACGTTTTGCACGCTCTTCACCTGCTGCACGCGCAGATTTTTCATCTTCGTAAACGGCAAAGTGGTCACCCGCCATTGGCGCTTCGTTTAGACCTGTGATAGAAACTGGTGTTGATGGGCCTGCAACCTTAACACGACGACCAAGGTCATTGGTCATAGCACGGACACGACCGAAGGTATTTCCGACAACGATTGGGTCTTGGACATTCAAGGTACCTTGTTGCACAAGAAGGGTTGCGACCGCACCTTTTCCTTTATCCAAGCGAGCTTCGATAACGGTACCGATCGCACGAACTGTTGGGTCTGCCTTGAGTTCTTGGATTTCAGCCACAAGAAGGACTGTTTCCAACAATTCTTCGATATTTTGGTTGAATTTAGCTGAGATTTCAACAAATTCAGAATCTCCACCCCAAGCTGTTGACATAACACCATGCTCTGCCAATTCACCGATAACGCGTTCCGGGTTGGCACCTGGTTTATCAATCTTGTTGATAGCCACGATAATTGGAACGTTGGCCGCTTTTGAGTGGTTGATGGCTTCGATAGTCTGAGGCATAACCCCGTCGTCGGCCGCTACGACCAAGATGGTAATATCGGTAACAGATGCACCACGCGCACGCATAGAGGTAAAGGCCGCGTGTCCTGGTGTATCAAGGAAGGTAATCTTCTTGCCATTTTCCACGATTTGGTAGGCACCGATATGCTGAGTGATACCACCTGCTTCACCTGTTGCAACACGAGAGTTACGAAGGGTATCCAAGAGGGTTGTTTTACCATGGTCAACGTGTCCCATGATGGTTACAACTGGTGGACGTTCAACCAATTCATCTTCATTGAGATAGCCATCTTCGACGAAGAAACGTTCGATGTCGGCATTATCCACTTCAACCTTTTGTTTGGCTTCGATACCGTAATCCACCATGAGGAGTTCGATGGTTTCTCCATCCAAGGATTGGTTTTGTGTGGCCATGACACCCATCATAAAGAGTTTCTTAACGATTTCTGCTGGTTCACGTTTGATACGTTTTGCGATTTCCGCAACAGTCATACCATCTGTATACTCAAATTCTGTTGGCAATTCATGGAACTTACGCTCTGTAACAGGTTTTGGAGTCTGGTTACGGTTGTTTTGCTTGTTCCCTTTTTTATTTTTCTTGTTGTTATTCCAGTTACTATTTCTTTGATTTCTCACTTGATTCTGACTACTTCGATTCTTTTGTTGTTTTCTAGGACCATCTTCTTCGTGATCATAATCGTCACGTTCTTTGTCTGGTCGAGCTTGTTTTTTACGACGTGTATCCACTGGCGCTTCTTTCGCTACAGGAGCTACTGTTACGACTGGCTGCGTTTGTTCAGCTAGCTTAGCAGCTTCTTCAAAGATTTCCTCTGGCTCCTTGCGTTTATTAGCTTGAGCCAAGGCTTCTTTGGCTGCTTGCGATTGTTTGAAGCGCTCCTCGCTTGAGCGTGCGTACTCTGCATTTTGCTCTGCTTTTAGGGCTGCTGCACGGGCTTTAAAGTCAACACGTGGACCAGCTTGTTTTGGCTGGAAGTCTTGTTGCTGACGGCGATCATTGCCACGATTCCCTTGACCTTGTGGTTTTTTCCCTTGGTCGTTAAATCGGCGATTGTCGCGGTTCCCTTGACCAGTTTTACCACCATTACGGCCGTCATTTTTCTGACGGTTGCCGTTTTGTTGTTGGTCACGGTTGTTGCCCTTGTTTTGTTTGCGTCGTTCTGCCTGCTCTTTGGCACGCGCTTCACGCTCCGCCTTGAAGTTTCGACTTTGTGGTCTTGCGGCCACTACTTTTTCTTCCTTAGGAGCTGCAGGTGTAGCTGATTTGCTTTCTTCCTTAGCGGCTACTGGTTTAGCTGATGCAGGCTTTTCCGCTTTCTTTTCTACACTTGCTTTTGGTGCTGCAGGTTTTACTTCTGCCTTAGGAGCAGGTGCAGGTTTGAAGCTCGCTGCGATTTGCTCCGCAGCAGCAGCTTCCACGCTCGATGAGTGGCTTTTCACATCCAAGCCCAACTCTTTTGCACGCGCTACAACTTCTTTACTTTCTTTTCCAAGTTCTTTTGCGATTTCGTACAATCTTTTCTTAGACAAATCATGTCCTCCTCTTCTATTCCATAAGAGACCTCATTTTCTTTGTAAATCCAGCATCTGTCACAGCCAAAACCTTTCTTGATTTTCCGACTGCTATGCTTAATTCCAGTGTTGAAAACACGGTTATAACTTCTACTTGATAATAGTCACTTTTATCTTGAATCTTCTTGGTTAGATTAGGGCCAGCATCATGTGCTAGAAAAACTAGTTTGGCTTTCTGGTCTTGAATGGCCTTGACCACCAATTCCTCACCTGATATGATCCGGCCTGCTCGTTGAGCAAGTCCCAAGAGATTGCTTATCTTTTGCTTATTCAAGTCCTAACTCTCTTCTTTTCACTTTGTGATCCACATAAGCAATCAACTCGTCATAAAAGCTCTCTTCCACTTCCATGTTAAAGCTGCGGTTAAAGACTTTCTTCTTTTTTGCCTCTAGGGCTTCTGCATTGTCTAGCTTGATATAAGCACCACGACCATTGGCCTTGCCTGTCGGATCGATAAAGACCTCTCCTTCTTTGTTCTTGACAATGCGGAGCAAATCACGCTTATCAATCACTTCATTGGATACAACAGACTTGCGCAAAGGGATTTTTCTTGTTTTCATCTTTCCCTCCTCTAGCAGCTTTTATTCTTCTGTCAATTCATCCGCAGCTGCGTAATCCACTTGACCTGCTTCTTCCATAGCTTCAAACTCACTGGCAGACTTGATATCGATACGGTAACCTGTCAAGTGAGCTGCCAAGCGAACGTTTTGTCCACGACGACCGATAGCAAGAGAAAGTTTGTTATCAGGTACAACGACCAAGGCACGTTTGCTGTCATTTTCATCAAAGATAACTTGGTCAACCTCTGCAGGTGCGATGGCATTGTAGATGAACTCAGCTGGATCTGCTACCCACTCAATAACGTCGATGTTTTCTTCGACAGGAATCATGCGATCGCTCTTGGCATCGTAACGAGCTGGGTGGAATTTGCTGGTGATTTTCTTAATATTGGCACCACCACGCCCAACGATTGTCCCGATAGCGTCCACGTTTGGATTGTGACTACGAACTGCAACCTTAGTACGGTCACCTGCTTCACGGGCTACGCTCATGATTTCAACAGTTCCATCGTAGACTTCTGGAATTTCTTGCTCCATCAAGCGTTTGATCATTTCTGGATGGCTACGGCTAACAAAGACGTTGACGCCACGAGGGTTGTCTTCAACCTTGTAAACGTAGACTTCGATACGGTCGTGGGAAGCAAAGACTTCTCCAGGGATTTGGTCTTGTTTTGACAATTGAGCTTCGATGCTGCCAAGGTTGACGTAGATGAAACGGTTGTCAAAGCGTTCTACTGTACCAGACATGATTTCTTGTTCATGTTCTTTGTAAGTATTGTAAGTGATGGCACGTGTTTGCTTGCGCATTTTTTCCATGATGGTTTGTTTGGCAGATTGGGCTGCTACACGACCAAACTCAGCTGGTGCTTCTTCAAACTTGATTTTGTCACCAAGCTCATAGGCTGAATTAATGGCAAGGGCATCCTTCAAGCTGATTTCCAAACGGCTATCAAATACTTCATCAACAACTTCACGGACAGTATAAACTGTAAAGTCACCTGTTTTTTCATTGAAGTCAATGGCTACGCTGTCTGATTGACCATAGCGTCTGCGATAAGCGGAACGAAGCGACTCTACTACTGCGTCGATGATGTCTTCTTTTTTGATTCCCTTGTCTTCTTCCAAAATGCGGAAGGCCTCTAGCATTTCTTTACTCATGTTCTTTTTACTTTTGAATCCTCAAAAGCTATCCTTTCTTTTCTATAGTTTTACTGCTAAACGTGCTTTTGATACTAAACTGTATGGAATTTGAACGGTTTTCTTACGTGTCTTGTCCATATACTCCATGGTCAACTCATCCTCTTCAAAGGATACCAAAGTTCCTTCAAAGACTTTTTGTTTATCAATGGCTTGGTAGAGCCCAATATGGATGTATTTCCCAACAGCTCCAGCGACAGCATCCTTGGTTTTCAAAGGACGTTCCAATCCTGGACTAGTGATTTCTAGAAAATATTGTTCTGGGAAGGGATCAGGCTTGATGGTGTCTAGGACAGGACTGATGATTTCTGTCAGGTCTGCCGTGTCGTTCAAGGTAATTCCTTCGGATTTGTCTACAAAAATACTGAGAATCATGTCACTGCCAATCTTTCCATACTCGATATCCACGAGTTCGAAAGGTGCTTGGATGACAGGTTCTACAACTTCTCTGACTAATTCTACGATTGTTGCGATTTCGTCCACCTCCTCATAAGCAAGAGGCGAAGATATTTCCCCGCCTCTCTTTCTCATATTCTTACTATCAGTATAGCACGTTTGTCAATTTATGTAAAGCATTAGCACTCAAACAGCTGGTTTTCAAGCTATTTCTTAAAATTCTGCTTCAACTCGGTAGATCACTTGACCCTTGTTGGAGAATTTTTGCTCATATTCCGTCATGACATTGCCTTCAAAATCACTGGCATGTAAGTCTAGCCAAACCCCATTGAGTTTCATCTCATACTGAGAAAAGCTCACTAGACTGTACTCAAATAAGCCACGGTTATCTGTCTTGAAATGGATTTCCCCATTCTCAGGCAAGATGCGCTTGAAGGTATCCAGGAAACTCTTGTAAGTCAAACGACGTTTTTCATGGCGTTTTTTAGGCCATGGATCTGAAAAGTTTAGATAGAGACGATCAATCTCACCGTCTTCAAAGTAGTCGGTCAGATCTGAACCATCTACCCACAGCAACTTGATGTTGGGCACTCCAACTTCTAATACCTTATCCAAGGCATAACTCAATACCGACTTTTGGATATCAATCCCAATGTAGTTGATGTCAGGATTTTGCTTGGCCATTCCTGATACGAAGGCCCCTTTCCCACTTCCAACCTCTACATGAATAGGATGATCATTTCCAAACAAGTCTCGCCATTTCCCTTTAGCTTCCAAGGGATTGAGGACCACATACTGAGGATTGGCCTCTAGTAATTCTGTCGCCCCTTTACGATTTCTAACTCTCATCTCTTCTTTCCATACTTGTCACGGAAGACGCGCAAGGCATAAATCTCCCGGTTTACATTGTCTAAATCTTGATTTTCACAGTATTTGGCAATCTGGTTCAAATAAGAATACTGACCATACCAATACAATTTATCTAACACTGTCTGATTGTACTTATAGCCGTAGTCTCTCAACCATTGGCGCCACTGATGATCCGGAATGTAGTGACATAGCAAATGCGCCACATCAAACATACGATCCGTCAGACGAACCGAATCCCAATCCACTAGATAAACGAGCCCACTCTCTGTCTCAATCCAATTACTATGACGAAGATCCCCATGCACAATCGTTGCGTGGTCTTCCCTAAAACCTGGAACCGTCTTACCTAGTTCAGCAATCACACTGTTCAAATAGTGGTTCTGCTTCAAGATTTCTGGAACTCCTTGCTGCCAAGAACGTAGCAAATCAACTGGTGTTTCCATGGTGTATCCCAAACGGCTCAACTGCTTCATCAAAGGACGCGAGCGGTGAAGGCGGTTCAAGATATTGATAATCTGCTTGCGATTCATATCGTAAGGGGTCAAGATTTTGCCCGTCAGCCATTCCTGAGCACACATATCACGGCCATCTGGCAAACGACGAGTCCATAGTAATTGAGGAGCGATTTGTTCTCTGGCTAGGCCAGGTAGGATTGGAGAGGTGTTCATTTTTACAAAGACGCGCTTCCCATCAGGGTAGCTTCCCATATAAGCTTTGCCACTCTTCCCAGGGATAGGGGTCAGCGTTAGCTCATTATCACCCAAGTCCATTTCTTTCCTCCGTATAAAGTTTCCTTACTATTCTACTAGTTTTTGGTCTATTCGTCAACCGCTCCACACCTGATTCTCAAAGAAAAGCATCTCAATTGGCTCAGGCTATCATTATAGCTTAAAAAAGCAAGCATCATCGTCTGCTTACCTTTTCATGATTTTTATAAATAAGTTAAGAGTGGTAAACTATTGTAAGACATGTGGACTAAAGTGGAAACCCATAGGTTTTGGCTCTTTTTGTAAGCAAATCTCAGCAACAAGCCCCCGAGTAGATAATAGAAAAACGAAGGGACATCATAAGGTCCATGCATGAAAGAAAAGAGAGAGGAAGTCAGTACAAGCCCTAACCACGAATTTTCAAATATAGCCCCTTGAAGAAGTCCTCTGAAGATGAGTTCCTCCTGGATTGGTCCCAAAACTGTAACACTTACAATAACAGTCCTTTACTAGTTTCCTCAAGGTGTTGAGCCGAAGCACCAGAAACAACTGAGAAAAAAGCATGATAGCTAATATTTACCAGCACAGTGAGAAGAAAGATTCCAATGAAGAGCAAGAGTTGTTTTTTACTTAACATCCCAAAAGAAATCATGTCAAACCATTTCGCATAGCCAAAACTAAGAAAAAGCAAGAGACTCTTTACAACAATGAATGTGTACTGGCGTTGAAAATAATCCCCTTGATTGATGGAATACCCCGCTGCACCAACGATTACAAATACTAAGAATCAAAAAAACAAGGCATGACATTTATTAAAAATGACCATAAAATTAACCTCCTCCGATTAGAGTCAATCAAAATAAGGATTCAAGAATTTTTATTTATGAATTCTTTGTCTCCACTTAATTATACCTGAAGTAACTAAGAGTGCAACCGCTAGATGTAATAGATTGTAACTTTCTTCCACTCCTGTATTAGGTAGTAATTGTTTACTCAAATGACTAGTTTTGGAGGGAGAATCATTCCCCTCAACCTTGGATAAAGGAGTTTGTAACTTCTCAGTATTTTCAGAAATCGTCTCAGATGACTCCCCTCGCTTCTTCTTATCTATCATTACCAAATCTTCAGACTGAACAGTTATAGTGTTAGAAGGAGGAATATTATTCTTCAATGGCTCTCTGTTATCACTGTTATTAGTCGAATTTTCCTTTGAATTCTTCACCTCTCCTGTTTTATCGTCACGGACACTTCCAGTTACTGTATCCTCAGAAGATGCCACTGTCTCAGTTTGCTTAGGTGAGTTTCTAGAGTACATATAATCATACACCTGTTGTGCAGTTGCTCCGCCACCAACCCATCCAGATATCGGATGTCCATTTCTTAAATACAAAATCGTTGGTGTTCCTGGAATACCGACTTTTTTAAATAGAAACTCTCTCGCTTCCCCGTCAAAATCTTTACCATCCAAATCATAATACTCTAACTTCTTTTCAATCAAGTTATTAAATTCTTTCAATTCAGGAGAAAATTGACGACAATGAGAACAAGTTTTTCTACCAAAATATATAGTATGCTCCAATTGATCCTCTGTGAAAGATTGACGAACGGCTTCAATATCTATCTTTTTAAAGTCAGCAACATTCTGTTCATACTCCTCGGGAGTTACAACGGAAGGTTTATGCTCCACATTTTCCTTAGCCGATGGCAAATCTGGTGCCACAACAGAACTATCATTTGCCTGGATAGATGAAGTAGTAGGCTGTTCTTCTGCATATACAACACCCGTAGTAATAGATGCAAATACAAGTGGTACAAGTAATAGCGATTTTATCTTTTGTTTCTTCATAAGAAAACTCCTTTACATTTGTTATCTTTATCTTACCTTATTAAAAATTACACATTCATCTAAATCTTAAATGGTCTTCGAAACGTCTTGAATTGTAAAAAAATTAAAAAAGCAAGCATGAAAAACATACTTTCCTCTTTATATTGTATTGATATCAACTTGTTTGTAGACTTTTCATCCTGCTATCACATATCATTTTGACAGGCTAAACAAAATTAAAGAAACTCCCCTGTAAATTAAGCTAGCAAATACAGGGGAGAAATTTATTTTTTACGGGGTACTATCCGTATCCTTTTTGGAAGATTTTGAAAATATTTTTCTAATTAAATCATCCATATAAGGACCAAATATACCAACTACTAAACCAATAATAAAACTTTTAAAATCCATAATTACCACCAACATGTTGCTGCATAGGCTACACCTCCAAGTATAGCTCCACCCGCAGCACCAGTTGCAACGCCTTGCCATGTTCCTGTTTTAATGCCTAGTTGAAGACCTCTTGCTACTCCTCCTCCAACACCTGCTTTGGCAAAATCTCCCCAATTGCAACCACCACCTTCAACGCAAGCAAGCATATCAGTATCCATAACAGAAAATTGTGACATCGTTTTTGTATTCATGATAAATACTCCTTTTTTATTTTTATTTTTTTACCAAAGTCTTAAAGTCAGTAAACAAATAGAATTATTTAAAATAATATATTTTTGATTTTCTTAAAAAGTATATACGTCTACTATCTTCTTNAAAGTAGCAGTACCTATTTTTTAGTCTAAGATTTCAATAATCTTGAGTATCTAAAATATCTTAATTTTCATTACTCTCCTTGCAATAAAAAGTTTTATTATACTATTTAATAACTTGCAAAAAGTAAAAAATATTAGTAAATAATAGTTTATAGTTAAGTTTTTTTTTACTACAAATCCATCAACTAAGTAAAGCATCAACGATTATATAAACTATTGATAATATAATTAAAATTTTGCTAACTATCTTATTCTCATCATTCTTAGATAGCTTTGATATTTTGTAAGTAAGCAAATAAGACAGTAAATTAATAACGATAATAATACTATATTTAAGAATCATAATCTTACAAGAAGGACATAATTCCTGAACCTACACAAATAAGTGTTGCTGCTCCCCAGTTATCGGACCAGCCGCAGCAGCTAATAGTACTGTTCCAATACAACCACCGATTGCAGATCCTAAATTACCTCCTCCTCCACTAACTATTTCGAGTTCCTCAGTATCCACAATCTCAAATTATGACATCATTTAATATTGTTAATCTAAACAGTAATAGTGTCCATTTCCCTATTTTTTAAGATTTTTTGTCCAATAATATGTCATATTGGTTACTTACATATACTACAAGAATGATAAACAGTTATAACAGATATGAACTAAAATAGCCACCGATAGATTTTGACTCTTTTTATAAGCAAAGCCCAGCATGAAACCTCCAAATAGATAATAAATAAACGAAGGAAAATCATAAGGTGCATGCAGGAAAGAGAAGAGAGAGGCAGTCAGTACAAGCCCCAACCAAGAATTTTCAAAAACCGCACCTTGAAGGATTCCTCTGAAAATAAATTCCTCCAGAATAGGCCCAAAAACTGTCGCGCTTGCAATAAAGGATAAGGAAATTCCTGTACTAGCATCTTCAAGATGTTGATATCCTGCACCAGAAGAAACGGTAAAAAAATTATGATAACCTATATTTACCAGCACGCAAAGAAGAAAGCTTCCAATAAAAAATAGAACTTCTTTTTTCGTTAAACTTCTAAGAGAAATCATATCAAACCATTTCGCATAGGCAACACTCAGTGAAATCAAGAAAGTCTTTGCAATAATAAATAGGTGCTCGTTTTGAAAATAATCACCTTGATTGATGGTATAACCTACTGTAGCGACTATTACATAGACTAAAAATCCAACAAACACGGCATGACATTTATTAAAAATGGTCATAAATTCAACCTCTCTCATTGAAGTAACTAAAAACTTAAAGACCAAAAATCTTTTCTCTACAAATACATAGTACTGATATTCCAAACATAGACAATCTAAATTTTTGTGAATTTCAACAAGAAAATTGAAATTTTTCAAATCATTACGAGCAAAGTTTAAAACTAACAGACTCCTCCACTTGCTAAAATCCAGTTATTTTCAACAATTGGGATATTTGAGACTATATGATTGAATCTAAGTTAAGAATTCCTTCTTCTCCAGAGTCGTTCTTCATATGACTTTACCTATCGTTCTAATTTACCTAAACACAGTCTAATAAGACTTTGTCTCTAACCTGAGGTATTTTCAACTATCTAGTTTTATAAAAATTTAACATTGTGGTAAAACTTTTCCTGGATACGCAGGTGGATAGTTTTCACATAAAGGGAGATTCCCTCCTTTTCCTGGGTGAGTTAAAGCATATTCAATATATCTCCACCAAGTGTCAGGATGAAATACTGAACCATATCCATCACCACCATAAATTAATTCTAGTTCCGATAATTCCATAATAGTAATTTTTTTCATTCTATTTTCCTACTTTCTACATGGTAAAACAGGTGCCGGATAAGCAGGACCATATTCATAACACATTGGAAGAGTAACCGAATTCGGATAACGATGGGCTAAACGTCTTCCTATTTTTTCTCCCAATTCAAAAAAATCTATCAAATTGTCTCCTCCTTGTATTCTTTCTAAATTTGAATCTGTTAATACCTTTATATATTTCATTGTTTTACTCCTTATTCTATGGTAGCTTAATACAATACCAGTGGTTTCCATTATCAATCATACATTTTTCATCAGTATAACCAGCTAATATCCCATAAGCAAAAGCTCCTGCTGGACCAATCCACCAAGCAATTCCGCCTTCTATATCAGAAAGTGTATCCTCATCAAGAATTTTTAAGGATACAGAAGATTGTAAAATCACGATAAATACCTCCATATAGTTTAGTACTTTGTCCTGTTGCAACCTTGACAAGTTTAGTATATCACTGTTTTTTTAAATTTTTCATCCAAATCTTGAATTGTCATCGAATCGTCTTGAATTAGCTTTTCATTTGAAACTACCGCTAAATTTTTTAAAAAAAGATAATTTCTAATCATTTTTTACCATTCAGGAAGTTTCAATGACAATTCAAGATTTCACAAAATATGAACTTATTATTATGGCATAATAAACTCATCATATTATATGAAGGGAATTGCCAATGACTTCTTATAAACGTACATTTGTTCCTCAAATAGATGCTAGAGACTGTGGTGTCGCTGCCTTAGCCTCGATTGCTAAATTCTATGGTTCAGATTTTTCTCTAGCTCACTTGAGAGAACTTGCAAAGACCAATAAAGAAGGGACTACTGCTCTTGGCATTGTAAAAGCCGCTGATGAAATGGGCTTTGAAACAAGGCCTGTTCAAGCAGATAAAACGCTCTTTGATATGAGCGATGTCCCCTATCCATTTATCGTTCACGTTAACAAAGAAGGGAAACTCCAACATTACTATGTTGTCTATCAAACAAAGAAAGACTATCTGATTATTGGTGATCCTGATCCTTCTGTAAAAATCACCAAAATGTCAAAAGAACGCTTTTTCTCTGAATGGACTGGAGTAGCTATTTTTCTAGCTCCCAAACCCAGCTATCAACCCCATAAAGATAAAAAGAATGGTCTACTGAGCTTCCTCCCTCTGATTTTCAAACAAAAATCTCTCATTGCTTACATTGTTCTCTCAAGCTTATTGGTCACTATTATCAATATCGGTGGTTCTTATTATCTCCAAGGAATCTTGGATGAGTACATCCCAAATCAGATGAGATCAACTTTAGGAATCATCTCAATTGGTCTAATTGTCACCTATATTCTCCAACAAGCCATGAGCTTCTCCAGAGATTATCTCCTAACTGTTCTGAGTCAGAGATTAAGCATTGATGTAATTTTGGCCTATATTCGCCATATCTTTGAACTTCCTATGTCTTTCTTTGCGACACGTCGTACAGGGGAAATCATTTCACGATTCACAGATGCCAACTCTATTATAGATGCCTTAGCTTCTACCATTCTCTCTCTTCTTCTTGATGTTTCCATTCTGATCCTTGTAGGGAGTGTCTTACTGGCACAAAATCCTAACCTCTTTCTTCTTTCTCTTATTTCTATCCCTATTTACATATTCATCATCTTTTCTTTTATGAAACCTTTTGAAAAAATGAACCATGATGTCATGCAAAGTAATTCTATGGTTAGTTCTGCTATTATCGAAGATATCAACGGGATCGAAACCATCAAGTCACTCACAAGTGAAGAAAATCGCTACCAAAATATTGACAGTGAATTTGTCGATTATTTGGAAAAATCCTTTAAACTTACTAAATATTCTATTTTACAAACTAATTTAAAACAAGGAACAAAGTTAGTTCTTAATATCTTTATCCTATGGTTTGGTGCTCAATTAGTCATGTCGAGTAAGATTTCTATCGGTCAGCTGATTACCTTTAATACACTTCTTTCTTACTTTACAACTCCTATGGAAAATATTATCAACCTACAAACTAAACTCCAATCTGCGAAGGTTGCTAATAACCGCTTGAACGAGGTCTACTTAGTCGAATCTGAATTTCAAGTTCAAGAAAATCCTGTTCATTCAAATTTTTTGATGGGCGATATTGAATTTGATGACCTTTCTTATAAGTATGGTTTTGGGCGAGATACCTTAACAGATATCAATCTAACGATTAAAGAAGGTGATAAGGTTAGCCTAGTTGGAGTTAGTGGTTCTGGTAAAACAACTCTAGCCAAAATGATTGTCAACTTCTTTGACCCTTACAAAGGACAGATTACCATCAATCATCAGGATATTAAAAATATTGATAAAAAAATCTTGCGACGTCATATTAATTACCTGCCCCAACAAGCCTATATCTTTAATGGCTCTATCTTGGAAAACTTAACCTTGGGCGGTAATAGTATGATTAGCCAAGAAGATATTCTAAAAGCTTGCGAATTAGCTGAAATCCGTCAAGATATTGAAAGAATGCCTATGGGCTATCAAACTCAACTTTCTGATGGAGCAGGTCTGTCAGGAGGACAGAAGCAACGAATCGCCCTCGCTCGTGCTCTTTTAACTAAATCTCCTGTTTTAATACTAGATGAAGCTACTAGTGCTCTCGATGTTTTGACTGAGAAAAAGGTTATAGATAATCTTATGTCCCTAACTGATAAAACCATTCTCTTTGTAGCCCATCGTCTAAGTATAGCCGAACGGACTAACCGTGTCATTGTTCTTGACCAAGGGAAAATCATTGAAGTTGGTAGTCATCAAGAGTTAATACAGGCGCAAGGCTTCTACCATCATCTATTCAACAAATAAGGAGAATGTTATGAATCCTAATCTTTTTAGAAGCGTCGAGTTTTATCAGAGACGTTACCATAATTATGCGACAGTATTGATCATACCACTTTCATTACTGTTTACTTTCATCGTGATTTTCTCCCTTGTTGCTACAAAAGAGATTACTGTTACATCGCAAGGAGAAGTCACTCCTACAAGTGTCATTGCATCCATTCAGTCAACCAGTGATAATCCTATCTTAGCTAATCATTTAGTGGCAAATCAAGTAGTTGAAAAAGGTGACTTACTCATCAAATACTCTGAAACAATGGAAGAAAGTCAGAAAACTGCCTTAGAAACTCAGTTACAAAGACTTGAGAAGCAAAAAGAAGGACTTGGAATTTTGAAACAAAGCTTAGAAAAAAATACCGATCTTTTTTCTGGTGAGGATGAGTTTGGCTACTATAATACCTTTATGAATTTTACTAAACAAGCTCATGATATTGAGCTGGGTATCTCAAAGACTAACACTGAAGTTTCAAATCAAGCCAATCTTGCTAATAGCAGTTCATCAGCTATCGAACAAGAAATTACAAAAATTCAACAACAAATTGGAGAATATCAAGAACTGAGAGATGCTATCATAAACAAAAGAGCACGCTTACCGACTGGCAATCCACACCAGTCAACCTTGAATAGTTATCTGGTAGCATCACAAGGACAAACACAAGGAGCTATAGAAGAGCAATTTTTATCTCAAATCAATCAAAGTGTTACAGGCCTCGAATCATCTATCGCAAGTCTCAAAATTCAGCAAGCTGGTATCGGAAGTGTAGCAACTTATGATAATAGTTTAGAAACCAAAATTGAAGTACTTCGTACTCAGTTTTTACAAACAACTTCTCAGCAACAACTAGCTGTGGAAAATCAACTAACAGAATTAAAAGTACAACTAGATCAAGCGACACAGCGCTTGGAAAACAATACCTTAACCGCTCCAAGTAAAGGTATCGTTCATCTGAACAGCGAATTTGAAGGTAAAAATAGAATTCCAACTGGTACAGAAATTGCTCAAATATTCCCTATTATAACAGATACAAGAGAAGTACTAATCACTTACTACGTATCATCTGACTATCTCCCCTTACTAGATAAAGGACAAACTGTAAGATTAAAACTTGAGAAGATTGGAAATCACGGTATTACCATCATCGGCCAACTTCAGAGCATTGATCAAACTCCCACCAGAACAGAGCAAGGAAATCTCTTTAAATTAACCGCTCTTGCAAAACTATCTGGTGAGGACAGTAAACTCATCCAATATGGTCTACAAGGTCGCGTCACTAGTGTAACTGCAAAGAAAACATATTTTGATTATTTCAAAGATAAAATTTTAACACATTCTAATTAATTTTCAGATAACACTCTATAACTATTTATTATCTTATAAAACAGGAGAATCATAACATGGATAAGAAACAAAACCTAACTTCATTTCAAGAATTAACAACTACTGAACTCAATCAAATTACAGGTGGAGGATGGTGGTTAGATTCAATATTAAGCATATTAACATCTAACTCATCAAACCAAGCCAATAGGTCTAGAAATTATCAACAAATGTAATCATACAAAGTGCTTTTGGATAAAAAGCTTGGCTTTATAATATTTGTAGTGGGTAAATCTCCTATAGATATTATGAAGCCTATTTTGTTGTAAAAGAATAAGACAGTAACCTCAGGATAGCTACTGTCTAGTCTCGTTTCTTCTTAAATCCCTTATTGACTTAACAAATGGTAAAAAAACTTAAAAATTATAAAAATCCATAATTAATCTTTCCAAAACATTTATATTATAGAATTCTGTTATATTTATTCCATTATTTAATCATTCTATTACTTGCTGTCATTCAATTGATAACATTGTCAAAACCTGACGAAAGACTTGATTTTGACAGGTTGTATTGAGACTAGCATTGGGATAACTTTCAACAATCTTCCTGACGGTATAGAGACCAACACCTCGTTCCTCCCCTTTAGAACTAACTCCAAAAGAGAAGATTTCAGAAACATCTATGCCCTCTTCTTTGATGGAGTTTTCAATGATAAAGATCTCCTGTTCTCCATTTTTTAAAAAGGCGATTGAAACATGAGGTTGACTAGCCTCTGCACTGGCTTCAATAGCATTGTCACAAAGGATAGATACGATAGTTAAAAAATCAAGCAGACTCATCCCCTCAACTTGAATCTCCTCAGGAACTTCGACATTAAAGACAATATCCTTTTCTCTGGCTTTTATAAATTTTCCTGCAAGGAGACTTTTGAGGGCACGATCACGAATATTCACCAACCGTCCAAGGTCATATTTATTGTCCTGAAATTTCTGGACGGAGTCCTTTAAAACGGAGTTGTAGACCTCTTTTATCTGCTCCATATCCTCCTCTTCAATACCTAGGCGTAAGCTAGTCAAGAGGTTGGCATAATCATGACGAAAGCTCCGTACTTCCTTGTAAAGTTCCTCTATATGCCGACTATACCGCTCCATTTCTCTATAGCGCAAAACCTGCTCTTGGTTCAGTTTCTCCTGAAGTTTTTCCTTCAAGTAGGTATCCAATTTCTTGATAATCCCCATAAAAAAGAGCAAGTAAAACACCAGAATCAGATGGCGAATAGTCGTTGATTGAATATCTTGTACATATTCTAAATAAGACAAACTTTGCATCACTAGATAGTAGGCTCCCATTATCCAGTTAATCTTAGTCAGAGACTTTTGAAAATCTTTGTCTAGAATCTCCCTCCTCAAGCTAGTAAAATCATAGTCTAACCATTTCAAAAAGGCTAGAGAAATAAAGCAAATGAAAATTTTTATAAATAACCAAATAAAAGAGAGGTCATCGTACACTTGCCCTTGCCCCAAAAATGGAAGCACAAAATAGGAGATTCCTCTATAAAAGAGATTTACCAATATCATTGGAAAGAGACCATAAAATAGAAGGAGTTTTTTAGAAAACCCTCTTAAAAACAAGAAAGATAAACCTATGCCGTACAAGGGTTCCACAAAATAAGATAGGTAAGCATTTCCTACTATATAGCTAATCGTTACAAAAACAACTGCCAAAAGTATCTTAAAAAGAAAGGCCTTAAAAACTCTCTCCAGAGTCAGAACAATTCCATCCACCTTAAAAAATATAAACAATTCCAATCCAGATATCAAAAACGCATATACTATCTTCCAAACTAATTCCATTCCATCACCTCACTCAGTGTAAGTTATTGATAGCCTCAGACACTTCCCTAACCTTATAACGCGCGATTAGACAGCTTCCACCATTGGGAAAGAAAAGGAGTTTTTCTTTCTTATCCAATTGAACCACATTGGCAGGATTGATGAGAAAAGAGCGGTGGCACTGCAAGAGACGGGGTTCCTGCTTGAGAACCTCCTCTAAACTCGCTGTAAATTCCAACCTATCCGTCTTGGTATAGAGAATAACACGATGGGCTCTAGGCGACGTTTCGAGATAGTAAACCTCTTTAAAGGGATACTGGAATTGAGCAAATTTTGATTTAAAGTAAAAGCAATCTTCCGCCAGACTTTTACTATCTTGACTATTGGCATAGAGGAGGGCTGTCTCGATCCGAGATTCAAACTCCTCTGTCGACAAGGCCTTATCAATGTAGTCCAAAGCTGACACTTGGTAGCGAAAGGACAGGGGCATAAACTCCGAGTGAGTTGTCACAAAGACGATTAGAGCATAAGGATTCCGATCCCGAATCTTTCTAGCCACTTCTAGCCCCTTCATCTCTTCGTTTCGAATCTCAATATCCAAAAAGAAAAGCTGATGCACCCCCTTCTCATCCACCTCTGCCAGCAGTTGGTCTGGTTTCCCAAAGACTTCAAAAGAACTAGGAATGATACTCTGTTTTTTCAAAAGTTTTTCAATCGTCGTTTCAATTCTAACTTGTTGGGAAAAGTCATCTTCTAAAACAAATATTCTCATCTTCTTACTCTCCTTGTTTCAACCATTTTTGGCGAATGTCTCTATAGCGACGTCTGGCATACTGAACAGCATATCGACCTTCTTCTCCAAGAAAAAGAGTCTTTCTTTGGATATCCATGGATTTTAGTCGTTCAAGGTTGACCAGACAATTTCGATGACATCTCGTCAAGGTTTCCCCATATTGTTTCTCAAGATTGCTTAAATTTTGAAACAGATCAAAGCTAGCGTTTTCTGTAACAATCTGCACGGTATGGGCTTTACTTGGATGCGTTTGGATATAGTAGATATCCTTTATGTTTAATTTGAAAATTTCTTTCTCTTTTTGGATGATGATATAGTTCATGGATAAAACCTCCTGAAGAGAGGATACCATAAGTCTAGAAACTATTTTTCACCAAATCCTAAACGGTTCTTAAAAATTCCTAAAGTGTCGAAGTTTTTACAAAATAACTATGATAACCTTACAACTATTTTATCATAAAATCCCGCTATTACCATTCAGGAAATTTCAATGACAATTAAAGATTTAAAGCTGAAAAAGGAGATAAAAGTGATAGACTGGCAGTATCAAAAAACAGTTGCTAGAAACAAGACTAGCACCCAGATTAAAGGAGGAATTCTCATGACAGATACAGAACCTATCAAAAGAGCTCAGATTTTGATTACTGAGTTAAACAAAGCCTATCAAGCATGCAAACAGGCAACAGCTGATGACGTTCGCTTTCAGGAGCAACTGAACAATATCCTCCGCTTTCTCTCTAAAGCTGAGACAATGGATAATCGATTCTTGATTGAGCTGGAAAAATTTTACCAAACTTCCAGTCTCCTCATGGGCCTCAGTGCTCTCAATCCAGATGCTCCTACTCGCGCCGCTTGGCGGGCCTATGACCGTTTCCACTTTGACCAAGTCAAGACTAAGTTGAGTCTCTACGGACCAACCATTATCTTGTAGAAAATAAAAGAAGCTGAGACAGAACTCAACTTCTTTTTTAGTATCATATAAGCAATGTTATACTCAATGAAAATCAAAGAGCAAACTAGGAAGCTAGCCGCAGGTTGCAGATAAAGCTGACGTAGTTTGAAGAGATTTTCGAAGAGTATTAGTCCTGCATCTGACGTTTCACCTGATAAGGGAGATACAAGATTTGCAGGACCAGTCCAGCTCCAAGCAGGGCTAGAAGAGCTAGTTTTTCTTGGAGGGTAATCAAACCAACTATCAGCTGAACCAATAAAACAAAACCTGTCAATCCTCGGATAACTTCCTGTAGTCCCTTCTCTTTCTCCCCTTTTTCTAGTGGAAAGAGCTGGGTCAAATACTGGTAGTCAAAAGCACGATAGAGAGCCAACAACTGGAAGAGCAAGAGGTAGTTAAACAGCACTACCACCGCTGTCGCGATCCAAGATTGCTCGATAAAGATCACAGCTAACAAGGATAGGAAGAGGAGGCGGAGACTGAGGGCAAAGAGGTCTCCATTTCGCAAGTAAGAACGAAGATAGAGATTTTGCCAGATCTTCCCTGGAACCTTTTGAACCGTCTTTAGAATGAAATCCAGATAAGCGCGACGTTTGACACTATTTGAAACGCCCTTGACCTGCGTAAAGAGAGCAAAGAAACGAAGCAAAACTTGCTTGCGCTTGCTTTCTTGGGAGATCACATAGTCCCAGTCGAGACCAGTATCAGTAAAAAATTTACTGGCTTTTTGACGAAAAAGGAGGTATTTCCCAGCTCCTAATAAAAGCACATAGACGAGAAAGACTGGCAAGCCATAGCCCATGGCTAAAAACAAGGGTGCAAACAAGAGTAAAAAGAGGGTTTGAACAATTGTCCAGAAAACCAGTGAACTCACCGTCTGTCCTTTGAGGTAGGACTTTACCTCCTCTTCACTGACTAAGAGAAAGAGCTTGTCAGGTCCTTCTATATAGGTCGCGATTCCTCCCCAAGCCAAAAGCAAGGCAGATACAATCCCTAAAAACAAGAGGATAGGCCAATGATTTTCAGGAAAATCTTGCAAGAGTTGGTTGTATTGGTAAGCTAGAAAACCGATGAGAACTAGTAGGAACAAGACAAAGTGGTCATTGAGAACATAACGCAGATAACCGACACACTCCTTACGAAAAGCCTGCTTTCGCTTTAAAAACAAGTCTTTCATAGCTCCTCCTCTTTGGTCAGAGCCAAGTAAATATCATTCAAACTCGCTTCAGGCATGCCAAAGGCTTCGCGGAGTTGCTGGAGGTTCCCCTGAGCCCGCACCTCTCCCTTGTGGAGAATGACAAAGGCATCACACATCTTCTCCGCCGAATCCAAAACATGGGTACTCATGAGAATGGACTTGCCTTTTTGCTTTTCTACTTCTAGAAGCTGAATCAAGTCAGAAATGGCCAACGGATCGAGCCCAAGGAAAGGCTCATCAACGATGAAAAGGCTCGGATCTACGACAAAAGCACAGATAATCATGACCTTCTGCTTCATTCCTTTGGAAAAATGCACTGGGAACCAGTCTAATTTTTGATCCAAACGAAACATTTTTAACAAAGATTCTACTCGCTCAAAAGCCACTTTTTGCTCAATACCATAGGCCATGGCCACCGTCTCGATATGCTCCCTGAGGGTCAATTCCTCATACAGACTAGGCGTTTCTGGGATATAGCCAATCTGCTTGCGATAGCTGGTCGCATCTTCTCGCAGGGTGAGACCATTAATCCTGATTTCTCCACTGTAAGGTGTCAAGAGACCAATAATCTCATTGATTGTCGTTGATTTCCCAGCACCATTGAGACCAATCAAACCGACCAACTGCCCACTTTCAACTGTAAAGGACACATCTTTCAAGACAGGAACGTGAACATAGCCTCCTGTCAGGTTTTTAATTTCTAACATATTTTCTCCGAATCTGGTATAATGTAGCTATATTATATCAAAATTCAATACAGTAGAGGTGGATTTTATGTCAGATTGCATTTTTTGTAAGATTATCGCAGGGGAGATTCCTGCTTCCAAAGTATACGAGGATGAGCAGATTCTTGCCTTCCTTGATATCTCTCAAGTAACGCCTGGACACACCTTGGTCGTACCCAAAGAACACTATCGCAATCTTTTAGAAATGGATGCTGCCAGCGCCAGCCAACTCTTTGCTCAGGTACCAACAGTGGCTCAAAAAGTCATGAAGGCTACCAAGGCTGCCGGAATGAACATCATCGCCAACTGTGAAGAAGTCGCTGGTCAAACAGTCTTTCATACCCACGTGCATCTCGTACCTCGCTACGGTGCAGAAGATGACCTCAAGATTGACTTTATCGCCCACGAACCTGACTTTGACAAACTTGCCCAAGTCGCTGAAACCATAAGAAACGCTTAAGGAGTTGCCATGAAACTATCCAATCTATTGCTATTTGCAGGAGCTGCAGCTGGAAGTTATTTTGTCGTGAAAAATCGCCAAGCCATTCAGGATGAAGTGCTAGATACAACTGACCGCGTCGAAGCTATCAAGGCTGATTTGGATATCATCCAAAACAGCCTACAAATCATCGACCAACAAAAAACCCTTATCAAGGAATACCAAAAAGATTTAACCTATAAGTTCAAAGTCTTGGAAAAAGATTTCCAAACCAGAATGGCGGTCCTCCAAGAAGAAAAACAAGAATAAGAAAGCCTCCAACTTTCCTTAATTCCATTTTGGGTTACTAGATTTGAACAGAAAAAGGAGGCAATGAAAATGAAACAGTTTGTAAAAGTTCTAGCGAAGGTCATCGCGATCCCTTGCGGCTGCCTTAGCCTTCTTGCAGTCCTGGCATTTCTACTAGTGGCCAATCTTTTCAAAGCGTCACCAAGTGACATCCGAAAAGGGAATGACGACTTAAAACAAATCTTTACCTCCCTTGACATGCCTCCTGAGAAAGTAGAATCGGATGGACACTATCAATACGAGGGTGGAGGCCTAGATTTTTATGTTACTTTCTCAGACGAGGTCATCAATAGTCACCCCGTCCTAAAAGAAAGTCCAAAACTCACCAAAAACCGACTTAAAGTCTATGTCCTCCAGACAGGAGATATTTCCTACTATAAAGTAGGGGACAACTTGTTCAATCACGGTTTAATACAATTTTTAAAGGAGGAGGGCGAGAAGTATTTCCAAGAAAAAGGAAAGAAATCAAAATCTTCTTACACAATTCTAAATTGGAAAGATCAAGAAAGTCTTAAAAAGGGAATTGCTTTCTATGAAAAAGCTTTGACCTTGGTCGATATTCAGGATAATTCGGCAATCAAGCACATTGATACCATCACCGTGAAATCTGGTAAAGAAGAGGAAATCAAACAACTCATCCAAGATATGGATGCAGCTGGCTTACTCAAGCAAAAGTATAAATAGTAGGCTAACTGGAAAATGATTTTTCTGACGCTAAATTTTCAAAAATAACATAAAAAAAGAGCCAATTGGCTCTTTTTGCTTTATTCACCTTCAAAGGCATCTTTTATATGGTCAAAGAAGCCTTTTTTCTTTGGATTGACTTTCAAATCACCTGCAGCTGCGAATTCTTTAAGCGCTGCTTTTTGGCGATCGTTCAAGCCTGTCGGAGTTACGACCTTAACGGTTACGTATTGGTCACCAACAGCACCACCACGAAGGCTCGGTGCTCCCTTGCCACGTAGGCGGAATTTCTTGCCAGTTTGAGTTCCCTCTGGAATGACCAATTCGACAGCGCCATGCACAGTTGGAATTTCCACAGTATCTCCTAGAGTTGCTTGGACAATATTAAGATTTAACTTGTAGAAAATAGTTGTTCCTTCACGTTCAAACTTATCACTAGCTTCAACTGAAACCACTACGTACAAGTCCCCGTAAGGTCCACCATTAAAGCCTGCTTCACCTTGACCCGCTAGGCGGATTTGTTGGCCAGTTTCTACACCAGCAGGGATTTTTACATGTACGCTATGAGCTTGCTTTTCATGACCTGTTCCGTGACATGTAGTACATGGATCTTTAATTTCTTTTCCGCGACCATGACAGACATCACAAGTTACTTGGCGACGCATCATACCAAGAGGAGTCTGCGTATCGACATTAATGACACCAGCACCATGACAGCGTCCACAAGTAACTGGACTTGTCCCTGGCTTAGCACCAGATCCGTTACAGGTACGACAGCTTGCTTCACGATTGTATTTGACTTCTTTTTCCGTTCCGAAGATGGCTTCTTCAAAAGTCAAATTCACACGATACTGGAGGTCATCCCCTTGACGAGGAGCGTTTGGATTGCGCGAAGCTCCGCCTCCCCCGAAGAAACTTGAGAAGATATCTTCAAAACCACCGAAGCCACCTGCTCCGTCAAAGCCGCCGAAACCACCTGCACCACCAAAGCCACCGTTAGCGCCCGCAGCACCATATTGGTCGTAGGCTGCACGTTTTTGGTCATCACTCAAAGTTTCATAGGCTTCTTGAACTTCCTTGTATTTTTCCTCAGCGCCAGGCTCCTTGTTGATATCTGGGTGATATTTTTTTGAAAGCTTACGATATGCCTTTTTGATCTCGTCTGCCGAAGCGTTTTTTGACACCCCCAGACGATCATAAAATTCAGTATTGTTCATACAAGATACCAAGACCGTAAAATTCGACTGAAAAATAGGAAATCTGACGCTGGAGCGATGCTCCTAGGCAGATTTATCTTTTTTCCGAGAATTTAGGTCGGGTTCAATTCCTTTCTTTTATATTTAGTAAGAAAGCTCAGAGCTCGAGTTCAATTACGAACACCCTTATTCCTTTCTGTTAATATTGCGGAACGAAACCACGATTTAGGTCGGGTTCAGTTCCTTTCTTTTATATTGATGGGACAAAAGCCAAATAAATCAGGTTCAGTCCCTTTTTACCGAAAAACAGAGGCTGGGCTGCAACCTCTGGATTTCTTACTATACTTACTAGTTTAAGTTTTAAAAATCAAACTAGTAATGCTGAATTGAGTTTCGGATTAAAGGAATCCTCAAATCTCGGAACCTTTCTTTATTTCAAGAGGTTCCGCTAAAACAATCCACTGGATTGTTTTACTTCTCCGTAAACTCTCCGTCTACGACGTCATCGCCTGCGTTTCCTGTTGCTTGTGCGCCTTCTGCTCCTGCTTGAGCTTGTTGTGCTGCTGCGGCTTGTTCGTAGAGTTTAACAGCAAGTCCTTGAGCTTTTTCGTTCAATGCTTCGAGTTTTGCTTTCATTTCGTCCAAGTTGTTGTCTTCTTGCGCTTTCTTAAGGTCATCAAGAGCAGCTTGGGCAGAATCACGTTCTGCATCGAAGCCTTTTCCTTCAGTTTCCTTGATTGTCTTTTCAGTCGCAAAGATGGCTTGGTCTACTTCGTTACGAAGGTCAACTTCTTCCTTACGTTTTTTATCTGCTTCAGCGTTTGCTTCTGCATCTTTCATCATGCGGTCGATTTCTTCATCAGTCAAACCTGAGTTAGATTGGATGACAATAGTTTGTTCTTTTTGAGTTCCAAGGTCTTTGGCCTTAACAGACACGATACCGTTCTTGTCGATGTCAAATGTTACTTCGATTTGAGGAATTCCACGAGGTGCAGCCGGGATGTCAGTCAATTGGAAGCGTCCAAGAGTCTTGTTATCTGCTGCCATTGGACGTTCACCTTGAAGAACGTGGATATCAACGGCCGGTTGGTTGTCCGCTGCAGTTGAGAAGACTTGTGATTTAGATGTTGGAATAGTAGTGTTGCGATCGATAAGTTTTGTGAAGACGCCACCCATTGTTTCGATACCAAGTGACAATGGTGTTACATCAAGAAGGACAACGTCTTTAACATCACCAGTGATTACACCACCTTGGATAGCAGCACCCATGGCAACAACTTCGTCAGGGTTTACTGATTTGTTTGGTTCTTTACCAGTTTCAGCTTTCACAGCTTCTACAACGGCTGGGATACGAGTTGAACCACCAACAAGGATAACTTCGTCGATTTCTGACAAGCTCAAACCTGCATCTGAAAGGGCTTGACGAACTGGAACTTTTGTACGTTCAACAAGATCACGAGTCAAATCGTCAAATTTCGCACGAGTCAAAGTCATTTCCAAGTGAAGAGGTCCAGCCTCACCAGCAGTGATGAATGGCAAGCTGATTTGTGTTGAAGTTACACCAGAAAGGTCTTTCTTAGCTTTTTCAGCCGCATCTTTCAAACGTTGCATTGCCATCTTATCAGTAGACAAGTCAATACCGTTTTCTTTCTTGAATTCTGTTACCAAGTGGTCGATGATTTTTTGGTCAAAGTCGTCACCACCGAGTTTGTTGTCCCCTGCAGTTGACAATACATCGAAGACACCGTCACCCAATTCAAGGATAGATACGTCGAATGTACCACCACCAAGGTCGAATACCAAGATTTTTTCTTCTTTGTCAGTCTTGTCCAAACCGTAAGCAAGGGCCGCTGCTGTTGGTTCGTTGACGATACGTTCTACTTCAAGACCAGCGATTTTACCAGCGTCTTTAGTTGCTTGACGTTGAGCATCGTTGAAATAAGCTGGGACTGTGATAACTGCTTTGGTTACTTTTTCACCAAGGTATTCTTCAGCGTAACCTTTCAAGTATTGAAGGATCATAGCTGAGATTTCTTGTGGAGTATATTCTTTTCCGTTAGCAGAAACTTTTTCTGAAGTTCCCATCTTAGATTTGATAGAGATAACTGTATCTGGGTTTGTAACTGCTTGACGTTTTGCGGCATCACCAACGATGATTTCTCCGTTTTTGAATGATACTACAGATGGAGTTGTACGGTTTCCTTCTGGGTTTGCGATGATTTTGCTTTCAGTTCCTTCAAGAACTGCAACTGCTGAGTTTGTTGTACCTAAGTCAATACCGATAATTTTAGACATGTGTTTTTCTCCTTGTTAGTTAATTTTCTATTTTTCTTTTTGATACTCTTCTTAGGTGGCGGCGCCGTCAGAGCTTGACTCGTCAATCTCTTTGACTAAACTTTGAGCCTATGGTCTCAAAGTTTGCGCAAATAGCGCCACGGCGAAGAGTATCGTCTTTTGTTTACTTCGCTCACTATTGCAAAGCTGAACAATTTCTTATCTTTCTTCATAGTTTATTGTCGTTTCGGACAGGTTTTTATTTTTTAGGCGTCAATGTAATAACAATCACCACTTTATCCCACTCTAAAATTTTCTGTTTCAAAGTTCTATTTGGATAAGTTTTATGATTAATTTCATAAACACTGCCACCTTTTAGAATGATTTCATCCCATTGTTCAAGCCCTTCAAAATATTCCAGCCTTTTTTTCTCAGTTCGTTCAAGTTTAAAAACTGTTTTCTGACTTTGATAATTCCAATTGTTTTTTGAAGCTCGTTTTCTAGTTGTAAAAAGATTTTTTAAGAACCCCCAAAAGAGTCGTAAAACTGGATAAATAATCAATAACCATAATAACACTACAGCTATTAGAAGTATTACCGTTACTAGTCCATATTCCTTTACCAATTGGATTAATAAATTTATTATTTGTTCCATCTATCTCTCTCTAATTATACACTACCACCATGGCTGGGCGTAGGATGCGGTCATGGAGTTTATAGCCTTTTTGGAAGACTTGTGCGATGGTATCTGCTGGGTGTTCATCGTCTGCTGGGAGAGTTTGGATGGCCATGTGATAGTTATGGTCAAATCCGCCGTCAGCTGGAATTTCTTCAATCCCTTCTTCTTTTAAGGCATGTACCAAACTTTCTTGGACCATTTCCAAGCCCTTCTTCACATCATCTGTCAAACCTTCAACTGCTAGTGCACGTTCTAAGTTGTCAAGCGACGGTAAAATTGCTTTTGCCAGATCTTGGCTACGATAACGTTGCAAGTTTTGACGTTCTTCATTGGCACGGCGTTGAATATTCTGCATTTCTGCATGAGCACGAAGATATTTGTTTTCGAACTCATCCGCACGTTCATTTGCCAAGTCCAACTCAGACTTCTCAGGAGTTGTTTCTTCAGTTGTTTCCACAACTTCCTCTTCTTTCATTTCTTCGTTTTTTTTATCTTGGGCCATTTTCGCCTCCTTTAATGATTTCAAAATTAATTTACTTCGTAATGATTACTACTGAGGTAGCGATAAAAATCCGTCAACTTCATCGTCAAAACACGATTGACCACATTGACTTGGTTGACCAATTGCTGGTAATCCAGATTGACCGGACCGATAATTGCCAGAATTCCAAAACCTCGATAAGGAATGAGGAATTTACTGCTAATCACTGCTAGGTTAGCTAGACAGGATTCCTGACTGTCCGCAACACGGACATTTTGCATTTTATCTTCATGCAGACCTTCACGAATCTCTAGAGCCACCTTTTGCGGTTGGTCAAAGAACTGATAGGCTGCTAGATTGGCAAAATTCAAGAGATTGACCTTGCCCGACACTACAATGTTTTCGTTGAACATTTCTTTAAAAATGTGTTCAAAGAGATCCATGACATTGTCCGTGGTTGTAAAGTAACGCTGGATAATCTGCGGAATCTCCGTCCGAATCTTGTAATGAATATCTAGAACGGTATGACCGAGGAAACGTTCCTGAATGATTGCCTTCAGTTTCAGCAAATCTTCATGCAAGAAGTTCCTTGGAATCAGAAATTGACTGGTAACCGTTCGGGACTCGTCTAGGGTAAATACTGCCAAGGCTGTATGTTGCCCCAAGACAACAATATCAAAGGCTGTCAACCGTTGCCTGCTCGGCTCAACATCCAGAGCCACTACCGTACAGCCACTCAGGTCTGTCAGTAGATTAGCAGCCTCTTGCAGAATATCCTCCAGTTTGAAGAATTCCTGATCAAAGGCTTTGACAATCTCGTAAACCTCATTTTCAGCCAGTCTGTCAAAAGCCAGCGAGTGTTTCACATAGTACTGAAATCCCGCGACACTTGGCATCCGACCGCTTGAGGTATGAGCCTTCTCAAGCAACCCCTGCTTCTCTAGAGCCGCCATGTCATTACGAATGGTAGCACTACTAGAATTGATAGACTCTTGCAAGGCTTTGGATCCGACAGGTTCGTGCGTTTTGGTAAAGATATCAATAATCCGATTTAAAATATCCTGTTGACGCTCTGTAACCATCTCATCACTCCTCTCTGTCTGATCGATTAGCACTCTATGCATCCAAGTGCTAACTCATGATTCTATTATACACCCTTAGAAGAGAATGTCAAGGCAAAAATTCAAAAAATTAGCACTCTTTTACCAAGAGTGCTAAAAATCAGTCTGAAGACCTAGAATCTTACTTCTCATCTACTTGGTATTTCCTTTTAAGTCTGAAAAAACCATAGATTAGATAAGAAATTAAGCAAGCGTATAAAACGAAAATAATAAAGAAAGACTGAGACAAGTTTTCTCGATACAAACTCATGCAAACAACAAGACCACCTGAAAAAGTGGCTATACAGGAACGAAGTCTAGACCGCATAACTTCCCATCTGAGACCCTTACTCATATAGACTTTCTCCTCTGAAAGTATATCAGAAGTTGGTTTACGAAGAATTGAACAAAAACCTGTTTCTATCAATTCCCAACCGCTATTTCTAAAATCTTGTAGTTCATGCTTATACTTTTTAAGAAATCTAGAATCATAGATATGGTAGATGACATCGTCCGGTTGACATTGGTCAAAATAGAAAAAACCAAAACGACTAGTTCTATATCTCCAACCTTTCAAGTGCATCTCATGTAAATATTCTTCTTCCTTGTCCAAATCAACAATGGTGAAAATCCTAAATTGCTTTTTATTTATCATGACTTTCCCTCCAATTTGAGCATACCTACCTTATCATAAATCTGATAATTCCTTCTTTTTATGCCATAACTTCCAGCTAATATAGGCAACTATTAACAAAAGGATTAAAGACAAGAAAATATCTAGCCCGACCGCAAGAAAACTCCATAGACCATACGCATTACTTCTATTGAGCAATTTAAGTAAGAATGGTATATGTATGGCTAGCAAAAGTAAAACAGGTACTAGCCGCAGTCTTAAAATGCGATTAACCATAGCTAACTTCCCTGTAGCGTCATTATAGATTTCAAACTCAGTATCCGATTCAATTTCAGAATGTACTTTTCTAAAATAGGAAAAACTATTAAAGTCGGTAATATGCTCCCAGCCACAGTCTTTAAATAATTGTAAATAGGAGGCTCTCTCTGATTTTTCCATTGGGTAAAAATCCAACTGATAAGATACTTGCTCAGGCTGACATTTTTCAAAAGTATACTTAACTACAAACAATAAAATAGAATAGCTTACTTTCCTAAGTTTCCAGCCCTTAGCATGCATTTCTCTAAAGTATAGAGCTTCCCTCTCATAATCCGCAATTGTAAAAATTCGATAAACAATTTTCTTTTCCATCATACTTCCTCCAAACTGTTTCTATAGAGCCGTTCAATACGTTTCAATTCAATATCTAAGACTTTGCGTCCCAAGTCTGTAATCTGATAGATTTTCCGTTTTTCCTCCTCTCGGACAAAAGAAATCAAGCCATCCTTTTCCATCTTTGACAAGGTTCCATACATAGTTCCAGGACTAATCGAAACTTGCGAATCTGTCATCTCCTTGACCTTTTGCGTAATACTATAACCATGACGTTCCTTTTGCAGACAGAACAAAATATAAAAGCCCGTTTCCGTCATCGGAAGATAGACCCGACGAACCTTATCTGTTAATTCCATTTATAGGCACCTCCTATTCAGTTCGATATATCGCACTTCGTTATATAAAATATATCACAGCTCGATATAAAATGCAAGAAAAAGAGAGAACGATTTCTCGTTCTCTCTTCTTAGACTCAGGAATTAAGAATTCAATTTCTTATTTCCTAAGAGTGGCTTAGTCTTTCTTACGAAGAACAAAAGCTGCTAGACTTGCAAAGGCAAGACCGATGATTGAAAGAAGACCAGATACTGCTGAACCCGTGTTTGGTAACAAGTTCTGATTTTGACTACTTCTTTCTTCTGGTTGACTAGTATTTCCAGAATCTTTAATTGGGGCCGGAGTGAATTCCCAGGTGCCTACGAAGTGTGCGTCTGCTCCATTGATGGTTTCCGATGTCTTGTCATAGGACTTGAAGCTCCATGTACCTTCTGCCGTCTTCACTTCTGTTTGACTTGGTTGCGTTGGCGTTACTTTGCTGCCATCTTTCAAGTTTGTTTGGTCTGCTGGAAGCAAGGCTTTCACTTCTTGTGGAAGTTCTTTACCTGGAGTTCCGCTAACAAACTCGTGAACTGCTTTATGAGTCACTGTTGGAACTGGAGTTGCTGTAAATTCCCATGTACCTATAAACTTAACATCTGCTCCATTAATGGTTTCCGATGTCTTATCGTAGGACTTGAAGCTCCATGTGCCTTCTGCTGTCTTCACTTCTGTTTGACTTGGTTTCGTTGGCGTTGCTTGGCTGCCATCTTTCAAGTCTGTTTGGTCTGCTGGAAGTAAGGCTTTCACTTCTTGTGGAAGTTCTTTACCTGGGGTTCCGCTAACAAACTCGTGAACTGCTTTATGAGTCACTGTTGGAACTGGGCTTGCTGTAAATTCCCATGTCCCTACAAACTTAACATCTGAACCGTTGACAGTCTCTGAAGTCTTGTCATAGGACTTGAAGCTCCATGTACCTTCCGCGGTCTTCACTTCTGTTTGACTTGGTTGAGTTGGTGTTGCTTGGCTACCGTCTTTCAAGTCTATTTGGTCTGCTGGAAGAAGGGCCTTCACTTCTTGTGGAAGCTCTTTACCCGGAGTTCCGCTGACAAACTCGTGAGTTGCCTTGTAAGTTGGTGCTGGGGTAAATTCCCAAGTTCCTACAAACTTAACATCTGAACCGTTGACAGTCTCTGAAGTCTTGTCGTAGGACTTGAAGCTCCATGTGCCTTCTGCTGTCTTCACTTCTGTTTGACTTGGTTGAGTTGGAGTCGCTTGACTGCCATCTTTCAAGTCTGTTTGATCTGATGGAAGCAAGGTTTTCACTTCTTGTGGAAGCTCTTTGCCTGGAGTTCCACTTACAAACTCGTGAACTGCTTTATGAGTCACTGTTGGAACTGGGATTGCTGTAAATTCCCATGTCCCTACAAACTTAACATCTGAACCGTTGACAGTCTCTGAAGTCTTGTCGTAGGATTTGAAGCTCCATGTGCCTTCTGCTGTCTTCACTTCCGTTTTACTTGGTTGAGTTGGAGTCGCTTGACTGCCATCTTTCAAGTCTGTTTGATCTGATGGAAGCAAGGTTTTCACTTCTTGTGGAAGCTCTTTGCCTGGAGTTCCACTGACAAACTCATGAACTGCTTTATGAGTCACTGTTGGTGCTGGGGTAAATTCCCAAGTACCGACGAAGTGGGCATCCCCTCCATTGATGGTTTCTGATGCCTTGTCATAAGATTTGAAGCTCCATGTACCTTCTGCTGTCTTCACTTCCGTTTTACTTGGCTGAGTNGGAGTCGCTTGACTACCNTCTTTCAAGTCTGTTTGNTCTGATGGAAGCAAGGTTTTCACTTCTTGTGGAAGGTCTTTGCCTGGAGTTCCGCTGACAAATTCATGTGTTGCCTTGTAAGTTGGTGCTGGGGTAAATTCCCAAGTACCGACGAAGTGGGCATCCGCTCCATTGATGGTTTCTGATGCCTTGTCGTAGGACTTGAAGCTCCAGGTGCCTTCTGCTGTCTTCACTTCCGTTTTACTTGGCTGAGTTGGAGTCGCTTGACTACCGTCTTTCAAGTCTGTT
>NZ_RJNJ01000011.1:0-43094 GCF_003943825.1 Streptococcus oralis | reverse complement strand
TTCCCGCTCGTCGGAGATATTGTTGCGTAACAAGCTACTAAATTCATAGATAATATCTGCCAGTTCATCCTGACTTTGCATGACGGCATACATCCGTAAAAACTCCAGAGTATTGTACATAAAGTGAGGATTGATTTGAGCCTGTAGAGCTCGCATATTGGCATCTTTTTGACTGAGCTCTAGCTGATAGATATCGTGGATATTTTTTTCCAGGCGATCCAACATATCATTGGTTGTTTCTGCAATGAGGAGCAATTCCTGATCTTTCTCAGAAGTATCGATGCGAAGGCCTTCTTCCCCTTGAGCAATCACCTCGATCGAATCTACTAGGTCTACGACCTGCTTTTGGTAATTTGAAAAAGTCTGTCTAAGGGTCACGTACAAAATAATGATAAAGAGAATACTTAGCCCAATAATGACAGCTGAGCTCGTCAAAGTTCCTGTAAGAACAAAATTTTTAGGAACAGCAACTCGAACCTGATAACCGTGAGAGGTGACACCTACAAACCAGTTTTCTCGCTCGGCTGATACCTTCTCCCCAATATGGAACATCTCGGTCTCAAAAGGCGAAGTTACTGTTACAGCCATTGGGATATGGCCCCTTGTATTATCAATAGCGCCATGTAAAACATCTGGGGATAGGGAGATGTATATCACTCCTAAATCCTTGTCAGACACAGGATCGGAAACAGGAATGGCAAAACTATTGGCTGTCGGCTTAAAACCCTCCGCAGGAACTTTCTCCCCACTGCGTTTTTCTCTAGTCGAAACATACACTTCCTTATAGTCCTGAAGAACAATAGCCACTCCAGTCACAAAATCATTCCGAACATAGAGGTCATCAATATTTTCATACAGGGAAACCGAGATATAAGGTGAAGTTTTACGCTCTAATTGCCAATAGAAGTAGTCTGGGGTGCTGAGACTGAAATACTTGTAAATTCCTTCGATGCGGGCCTGATTTTCAACCAAAGACTGAGCAAGTCGGGTTGACTCTCTGTGATAGTATTCCACTTCGCTCACTGTCCGAGTGGTCACACGTTCTGCAACCCGTTGGGCCTCTTTCTCACGCGAGTCCCAGTCAGCATACGATAGCATAATCGCAAAACTGGCAATGACCACGATCATAACCAAACTATAAATCCGTAAGAGAGAGTGAAGCCAGAACTGCTTCATTCTATTTTGTCGCCAATTTTTCATGGATACTTTCATAAATAGGTTCCAACATATCACTGATAAAGAAATGCCACATTCCAATTCCTACAAAAAAGAGCAAGGCAGGCATATAATAACCAACTCCTACAAGGAGAGCGGACCCGAGTAAAACCTTGGCAATCGCAGGTAAGCTCATAAAAATCCCGATAAGGGACAGTTTCAAGGTATTTTGGTAGGATAAATCAAAGTACACCTGAAGTTTCAAGGACACAGTATAGGCTAGAAAGACAAGAGCAACTACAAGGACATTGAGAACGGTCGCCAAGAGGTGGAAAATCGTCTGGTGGGGCAATTGAACTAGAAGATACAAACCATAAACTAGGACAAGATCCACAAACACGAAACTATAGAAAGCCAGATTACTCTTGACAAAATTGCTCTTATACAATTCCCAAGCTTCCTTCAAATGGTAGGCTCGATAGGTATAACCATGCTCCGCATACAAACTCATCAGGGTAGCACTAGCTGGGGCCAAACCAAAGATCACTCCTCCTGCTAGTGTTAATAGCCAGAAATAAGCCGTCGCAATCATTCCCAAAAAGATACGATTAAAGACGAATTCTAGAAACTTTCCCATGCTACTCTCCTTAAACTAACGATGTAACTATTATATCATATTTCAAGCGTTTTCAAAAATATAGAACTCCCATTTACAATCCTCAAAAAGCGTGATACAATTGGTTTTGTTAATTCGTATCAAGGAGATTCTCATGAAGAAAAATATCTTAACCACCCTCTTGGCCGCCGTCCTCTACTTTCTCTGTGTAGGGATTGGAGTCTTCCTAGGACACCTGGTCGACCAAACAGGCAATATGTTCTACGCACCTGCCTTTTCTGCCCTTGTCGGTGGCAGTGTCTATATGCTTCTTTTGACGAAAGTCCCTCGTTTTGGCGCTATTACGACTCTAGGTCTTTTTATGGCACTTTTTTTCCTAGCTAGTAAGCATGGCGCTGGTGCCTTTCTCCCAGGACTCGCCTGTGGTCTTGCAGCAGATGCCATCGCTCGTCTCGGCCACTACAGAGATCGAATCAAAAACACCCTCTCCTTCCTCGTCTTTGCTTTTAGCACAAGTGGCCCTATCTTCCTCATGTGGATCCGTCCCAAAGCTTACGTGGCCACCTTACTTGCACGTGGGAAATCCCAAGAATACATTGACCGTATCATGGTCGCTCCAGAGTTGGACAAAATCCTTCTCTTTGTTTCGAGCATCCTTCTAGGTGCCTTGATTGGGGCTGTTGTTGGGCAATTTCTAAGTCAAAAAATAGCTGATAAACTATAAGGTAAAAGCCCTGAAGACTAGCAATGCCTAGTTTCAGGGCCTTTTTGTATACAATCTTAAAATTCACTATAGATAAATTCTTGAATATTCGAAAAATCGGTCACAAAACAGTAAATCACGATGCTCAAGATAACCGTATAGAAAAATAGTGTCCACAAGATTAATCGATGAGTGTTAGTTAGCTTGGTTTGCAAATTTGTAAAGTTCTTTTTCAACTTCCATCCATCCTTTCACTCCAACGTGCATCACGTCAAATAAAAAGTAATCATCATACTCTCTGTTTCCATAGTTTAATACGGTTGCACCATGGCTTTTTGCGACATCTTCTATTTTTTTATAAGTTTTTTCTCGCATCTCTCTTGAGACTCCTGTGTAGTCGTTCCATTTCCCGTTTACTGGGAAAATAATAACCTCAACTTCAATTCCCAATTCCTTAGCAACTGTCAAGAAAAGTTCCATATCAGAATACTCTGGTGATTCTAGATAGCTCAAATCTTTTTTAGAATCTTTCAGCGATGCATAGCGATCTTTTAAGTAAGTATTGTAGTAGTTATTATCAACAGCATAGTCATTATTGTCTGTTTTCTTTTTGACCTCTTCCACAAACTGATCCGTCATCTTTTCCCAATTATAGTCTGGGGTTTTATCTCCTGATGAGGGATAATCTGATTTCTCATGATTTTCATAAAATTTTCGTTTGAGCTTAAAGGAATACATCGCGTTATCTAACTCTAATAGTTTTTTATCAACAATGGTTCCTTTTCCATCTATGAAATAACTTTTGTATTTTTTGTAGATGTCATTTTGTTGCTTGTTCCCCTTGGTAATCTCGATAATGCGATTGATTAGTTTTTCTTTCGTTTCTTTACTAATCTTGTCATTATCTAGCATGTGAAAAATATGTTCCTGAGAAGCCTTGTTCAAAAAGGCATCTTGATGAGTCCCATCTTTTTCAAACCACTGAACAGACTCTACTATAGCTACTTTTCGCTTACTCATAGATCCTTCAATAGAGGCTAAAGTAGAGGCTTGAATGATATTTTGAGAATAACTGGTCCCAATCTGCATGATATTAAAATCGTTGTAGTTAAAAATTTTATTTGGATGATAGTCCTCATTTATCGTCGCAACCAACTCTGAGGAACCCATTAGAACTAGTGTATTGGGGGTGATATTGCTTGTTATAATATCTCTACTTTTATACTTTTCATACGAGGTGCTATAACGAATACTGTTATCCTTGACTTTATAATAATCATCAAGCTTCTTGACATACGTCACATTTAAAAGGGCAAGCGTCGCAATTACGAGCACAAGCGATAGTAAAAATGCTTTTAATTTAATCATCTCGTTTTATCCTATCCCTTCAATCTGGCCGATTTCTTTTCAATCTCTTATCTCTTTAAAATCGTCAGTAAGATTTTATAGGGTTCACCTGAAAAGATAAAGAAACCAACCATAACCAAATTCATGGTCACAAACCAACTTAGTAGCTTATACCAGTTCTTATTTTTATTTTTTTTATAAAAATTGCTTTTCTTTTGATACACTTCAAATCCAGCCATCAAGACACCATGATAAAAACCATAGACAATGTAACTAACACTAAGACCATGCCAAAAACCCATGACCAACATATTGACCATATAGGCATAGGTTGCATTGTGTAGTCTATTTTTAAACCATTTTTTCCTGATAACTTGCATCAATACTCTTGAAAATACAAAATCTCTCAACCAGGTCGACAAGGTGATATGCCATCTGGTCCAGAAATCTTTGATATCGACACTCAAGAAAGGTTTGTTAAAGTTCATCGGTGTCTGAATACCTAGAATATTACTACTTCCAACGGCCATTAGACTGTAGCCTGCAAAGTCAAAGAACAGATACAAGGTATAGAGGTACATATACTTGATTGAGTAAACGACTATGTCCGTATTATTTAGAGCGAGTAACATCTGGTAAACATAGGTTGATAAAACAATCTTGTAAAGGAGGCCTAGAACGATACGATACACACCGTCCCCTGCTAACTCTAGATACTCTTTTCGGGGCATGACCTCGTTCATCTCTTTTAAAAATCTCCTACTCCGATCAATTGGACCAGCACTAACTGTTGGGAAAAAGAGCAAAAACTGTAGATAATCTTTTGCACTGATTTTTTCTTTGATTAAGTCATCCGATATCTCTAGCATGATCTGAATGGTCTTAAAGGACATGTAAGAAATTCCAATAAAGGTCAACAAATGCAGAGAAGTCAGAGCAAAGACTTTATTGATCACCAAAGGAAGAATGGAAAGGAAAACCAGCGGTTTCAGCCGCTTTGCCTCTATCCGCTGCGCTAGAAAAACCAGAAAATACTGGTAAACGATAAAGGCGAGTAAATAGACAATCATCGCCCGGCTCTTACCATAGATAGCTCCTGCAAATAAGAGGGAGAGCGCCAAAATATAGTAGTCTTTACGTTTTTCAAAAAAGTTTACCACAAAACCAATCAGTGAAACTACAAATAAGAGAAGGAAAAAATCATTCCCCTCAAAATAATTCATACCAGCCAAACTCCTTTACATTATCATCCCTTCTACAGCAAAGTTTCTGACTTGCTAATTGGGGACCTTTGTTTATTATAGCATATTTCTAAAAAGAAGCTTTATCCTTCTTGCAGTTCGGTGAGAAAACAAAAAGGAGTCCCTTTGAACTCCTTCCATTATTTATGACTTAATTTCTTGGTCAAGAAATCTCCCAAGAACTGGATTGTAAAGATAATCAAAATGATAATAATGGTTGCCAAGATAGTCACATCGTGATTGTAGCGGTTAAATCCATAAGCGATGGCTACGTTACCGATACCACCAGCACCAACTGCTCCCGCCATGGCTGTTTCCCCAACAAGGGAAATCAAGGTCACTGTCGTCACACGAATCAAATCTGGAAGACCTTCTGATAGGTAAACACCCACGATATCCCAGAAGGTCGCTCCACTAGCCTGCGCCGCCTCAATGACACCGCCATCTAGTTCAGCCAAGACCACCTGCACCTGACGGGCAAAGAAGGCAAAGACTGCAAAAGAAAGGGGGACAAGGGCTGCATTTGGCCCAATGCTCGTCTTCACAATCAAGTGAGAGAGTGGCGACATGATTGCCAAGAGGATGATGAAAGGAACCGCACGGAAAATAGAGGTGATCTTGTCTAAAATCCAGAAGATAACCTTATTTTCCAAGACACCGCCTGGCGCTGTCAAGACGAGGAAAAGACCTGCCACCAACCCCAAGAACCCTCCGATGATGAAGGAAAGAACTGTCATATAAAGAGTTAGGTAGATGGCTGTTCCCCAGCCTGCCTGACCTGACCAGCCCATCTTGTAGACATTTGGTAAGTAAGTTTGAATCAACTCTGTCATTTTACTGTCCTCCCTTCAATACTTTTAGTTGGACGCCAGCCTGACGGATGGCATCTTGAGCACCTGCTAGCGATACTTTTTCACCTGACAAGACCACAACCAACTCTCCAACAGGAGTGCCATCGAGAATTTCGATATTTCCATAGAGGATATTGGCCGTTACTTGGTAACGCTTGTACAATTCATTCAAAAGTGGCTCGTCTGTTGAAGCCCCTGCATACTTGAGCTGCACTAAAATACTGTTCTCAGATAAATGTTCTACGATTTCTTGCTTCTCAATCTTAACCATGGCTTCGTCAATACCTGTTGCAGTTGAGATAAAGTCCTGGGTCAAAGGTTGTTTAGGGTTTGAGAAGATTTCAAGAACACTTCCTTCTTCAATCAAACGGCCATCCTGCATGACCGCCACACGGTTGGCAATGTCTTTGACAATCTGCATTTCATGCGTAATCAAAACAACCGTCAAACCTAATTTTTGGTTCAAATCTTGCAACAAGGCCAAAATCTGCTTGGTTGTCTTAGGGTCAAGGGCAGAAGTTGACTCATCTGAAATCAAGATTTTCGGATCATTTGCCAAGGCACGCGCAATAGCCACACGCTGTTTTTGCCCTCCTGATAGTTGTGAAGGGTAGTTTTCAGCACGATCCGCCAAGCCAACCAAGTCTAACAACTTGGCTACTTTAGCTTTCTTTTCTTCCTTGCTGAGTCCAGAGTGTTTGAGGGCAAAGGCTACATTTTCCTCTGCTGTCTTTTGACTCATCAGGTTGAAATGCTGGAAAATCATCCCGATATCTTGACGCTTACGACGCAACTGCTCTGCCGTCAAAGTGACCTTACCATCAAAAATCACATCGTCATCAATGGTAATTTTCCCTGCAGATGGCTTTTGCAAGAGGTTAATCACCCGTACAAGGGTTGATTTCCCTGCTCCAGAATATCCAACGATTCCGTAGATATCCCCTTCTTGGATGTGAATAGTCACATCCTTGACCGCTGTGATGGTTCTCTTCTTTTGGTGAAAAGTCACATCAATCTGATCTAACTTGATAATATCTCTACTCATAGCTTCTAATCAGCTCCTCTACTAATTCAATATGGGTGTAGTAATCGGCGATTCGCACATTTTCATCTCCACCATGGTCTCGGCTATTGGCATTTCCTAGACCGAAGGCCACCATTGGTACCTCTAGGGCATCAAAGACCGTATGCATCGGTCCTGTTCCTGCTGTGGTCGGCAAGACTGAAACGCCCTGTGGATAGAATTTCTTGGCCAACTCGATTACGTTGAGAATGGCCGGCGCGCTCATATCGCTTCGATAGCTCATCTCTCCCAAGGTATAGTATAATTCTACCTTATCAAAGCCATTTTTGTCTAGCTGTTTCCGAATTTTTTCCAGAACATCATGCGGTTCTAGGCCAGGAACCAAACGAACTTCTAACTTGGCACTGGCTTCTGCTGGCAAAATCGTTTTAACCCCTTGCCCTTGATAACCTGACTGAATCCCTTCGATATTAAGGGCTGGCTCAAAAAAGAAACGTTTTAGAAAGGCTGCACGTTCCTCTTGTAAGAGAGGCAATTCCAAGCCATAAATGCGACTGATTTCCTCAGGATTGCGTTGGGCGTAGGTGTCTACCAAGGCTAGTTCTCGTTCATTTGGCTCTTGAACATTCTCGTACAAGCCTTCTACCAAAATACGTCCATCAGCAGCTCGCAGACTACTTAAGGCCTGGATAAGATACCACGGCGCTGACTCCACGACACCACCATAACTCGAGTGGATATCCACATCCGCACTTTTTACCTTAGCATCAAAGGTTACAATTCCCTTGTTTCCGCCAGAGATTTCCAGCTGTTCCAAGGCGTTCTTGGTCCCTTGTTCCCAGACTAGCAAGTCCGCCCCACGAAGTTTGTCTGCGTGTTTCTCTAAATACTTATCTAGATCCATGGAAGCAGACTCCTCTGCCCCTTCCATGATAAAGCTGATATTGACAGGCAGATCATCATGGTGCTGCATATACTTTCTCAGAGCACTCAAACGAGCCGTTATGTGGCCCTTGTCGTCGTCAACCCCACGCCCATACATAAATCCATTTCGTACAGAAAGGGTAAAAGGATTCTCTGTCCACACCTGGTCGCCATCTGCTGGCACGGTGTCATAGTGATTATAGAAAATCAAGGTCTTGGCATCCGGACGCGAACTCTTGAAATGCGCCATAACAAAGGGAGCCGTGTAGCTCTCATCAATCTCCACTTCAGCCCCTACACGCTTGAAAATCTCACCCAGATAGTTTGCGACTTCCTTGAGTCCAACCTGCTGGGCAAAAACTGATTTCTTGGAAATCAAGGTGCGCAAGACTTCAAAATAATGTTGGGCCACATGATCCTTCTCAAATTTTTCGATCTGCTCTTGTTCGCTAGGAAAAACCATTTTCTCTCTCTTTCTACTACGTACTTGTGTCTTCAGAACGACCACAAGTGCCTCTTTAAAATCAACTCTCTATACAAAAGTAAGAGGTGGAAACTCTCTCCCACCTCCCTGTGTCTTATTACCAAACTGGTTGGTCCAAACCGTCTGATGTTTCTTCGATAACTTTTTTCACTTCATCAGTGTGGTAAGCTGCGATAATTTTCTTGATGGCATCAGCCTTAGGTGATGATTCCCAATCTTTTTTCGCAACAATGATGTTGTACCATTGTTTTGAGTTTTCATCAGCTTGTTCTTTAAAGAGTGCTTTCTTGTAGTCCAATTTTGCTTCTGTAACGAAGGTATTGTTTACAACGGCTGCATCAACTGATGACAATGAACGAGCTGTTTGGCTAGCGTCCAATTCAGTAATCTTCAAGTTCTTTGGATTTTCTGTGATGTTAGCAACTGTTGCAAGGGCAGTTCCAGAAACATCCAATTTGATCAAACCAGCTGATTGAAGCAAGTAAAGCGCACGGCTTTCGTTTGTTGCATCGTTTGGTACGGCGATTTCACCGTTATCTGGGATTTCTTCCACTTTAGTGTACTTGTTTTCTTCCCCATTTTTACCTGAGTAAAGGCGGATTGGTGAGATATAGGTATCTGCAATCGCTACAAGGTCTTTCCCGTTTTCTTTGTTCCAGTTGTTCAAGAAGTTGTAGTGTTGGAAAGCATTCAAGTCTACTTCGCCATCAGCAGTTGCCTTGTTTGGTTGTGAATAGTCTGTGAACTCTGTGAATTCCAATTTAATTCCATCTTTTTCAACCAATTCTTGGATTTTATCCCAACGCGCTTCTTCAGAACCGCTACGGTTAACTGTTGCAATTTTGACAACTGTTTCGTTGTCTGCTTTCTTTTCTGAATTTCCACAAGCTGCAAGAGCCAAACCTGCGACTGTAGCAAGAGCTGCTACACCGAGCCATTTTTTAATTTTCATGATTCTATCTCCTTTAAAAATAATACCGTAATAGTATCTCATACTTTATTTGATTTAGCAAATTGTTATTAGATAGGCAGACATATAGTTTGAAACTATATACCTAAAAATTGAGAAATCATCCGCCTTTCTCAGACTGGATGATTTCATACGACTATTTAATATCAGCTTCTGCTGGAAGGTAAATATCTCCGAAGAACTGTTTAGACAATTTTTCAAGAGTTCCGTCTTTGTAGAGTTCTTGGATACGTTTGTCTACAAATGATTTCAACTCATCTTGACCTTTAGCAAGAAGTGGGTAAACGTAAGGTTGTTGGTCGCTTGGAAGTTCAATGACTTTCAAGTTGTCCAAACCTTGGTTCTTGATAACTGTTTCAACACCGATCTTATCAAAGATCTTGTAGTCAAACTGACCATCGCTCAAACGAGACATGATTTGTTGGAAATCAGCCTTAGTGTAGTTAAGAACCGTTGGATTGTCAGCGTGTTGTTTGTTATAATCTTCTAGCTGTTTAGCTGATGTTGTCCCTTGAACGACCTCAGTAGACTTGCCTCCGATATCATCAAGAGACTTGATGCTGTCGTCGTCTTTCTTCACAACGAGAACGTTAGGGTTTTTAGCAGTTGGAGCTGCATAAAGGTACTTTTCAGCACGTTCTTTGGTATAGCTGATATTGTTCACCGCCATTTGATAACGGTCGCTATCAAGACCTGCAAAGACACCTGACCACTCTGTCTTTTCAAACTTGACATCGTACTTGTCAGAGTCTTTAAAGATAGCACGGACTACTTCAATCTCATAACCAGTCAACTCACCATTTTCTTCGTAGTTAAATGGTTTTGGTGAAGCATTGGTTGCAACGATGATTTCTTTCTTACCAGATGCTGCTTCGCTAGTTGCAGTATCTTTCTTATCTCCACCTGAGCAAGCTGCTAGTACACCTGCGGCAACAAGTCCTAGAGCAGCAAGAGATGAATATTTGACGATTTTTTTCATGTCATTTCCTCCAAAATAGAATACTTTACTATCTTAACAGAAAATATTTTTTTTCGCCATTATATGATACCTATCTCGGTGATAGGTTTTTTTTATGGCTGACTAAAAGACCAGGCGCAAGACTGCAATCAAGACTACTCCAAAAAGAACCGTACCCACTAGATTGCGGTAGCGAAAGGCTACCCAAGCCGTTGGAAAGACTGCTAAAAAGTCCAGCCATTTGATTTGAGGAAGGCTGCCAACCTTGCCAGTCACTACGCTTGAAAGGATCAAGGCAAAGATAATGGAAACAGGCAAAAACTTCAAAAACCGCTCGACGATAGCTGGCAATCCCTTGTACTTAACCAAGATGAAGGGAATCATACGGGGAACCCAAGTCACTAGGCCTGAAAAGATAACGGCTAACAAAAGATATTTACTGACCATCTAAGACCACCCCCATAGTACAACCTAGCAAGGTCGCAAACAGAACAGCTAGCGACTGAGACACTACTGTCAAGAGCAAAAAGAAAGACACCGCAACAACGGCTAGGATCCGCAGCAGATTCCGTACAGGAACCCGTCTTTGCATAATCTGAAATTGCGAAGTAAAAATCCCGATAAACATCCCAACAAGGGCAAAGTCTAATCCAAAGACCTCAGGATTTGGAAGAAGGCCACCTAAAGCCGTCCCCGCCACTGTCCCAATAAACCAGGCTACATAACTATTGAGATTGTTGCCGTGCATCCACATGGGATGGACCTTGTCTGTATGGGCTAATTCTCCCATCAAAACCCCATAGGTCTCATCTGTCAGGAGACTGGACATACCGATATTTTGCCAGAGACTAGTATGACGGAAATAGGTCGATGCATGCAAGCTCAGCAAAAAGAGTCGCAAGTTGATCAAAAAAACTGTCATAGCAATGGCTGCCACAGGCGCTTGTACTGCAATCAGTGCCAACATGGCAAACTGGGCGCTCCCAGCATAAACAAATAGGCTCATCAAGCCCATCTCAACAGGTGTCACATAGGGCGCGCCAATAATCCCACAAGCCAGGCCAATGCTGACATAGCCAAGAGCAGTCGGCATGGCCGCCTGTACACCTTCCCAAAATCCTTTTTCTTTCATCCTTCTCCTCATATTCTCTCCAATTGAGGCTGTTCATCATCACAGCCACAGCACGGACTATTATAACATATTCAAATAAGAGAAAAAAGTTTCGGATTCGAAACTTATTGCCAGCAAAAAGTGCTGAAGAGGGAGTATCATGGATACATAAGAAATTGATCCACTCGGATAGTATACTTATCGGTTTCTGTGTCTGTAGCATATTTATTTTCTGTTGGATAGACATCAACCCAGAGTTCCCACTGTTGTCCCTTCAATTTGACCTTGTAGCGATAACCGTCATCATAGAGGCCTACTGTATCAGTGGTCATAGACTGGTAATCTGGGAGTTCTTCCAGTTCTTTTTTTACAGTCTGGGATAAGTTATCGAGCAATGCTTGCTGCTCAGCTTTTGAGGTAACGGGAAAATAAGCCGCTACTGTTTCCAAGCGATGCGATTTTGAAAATGTAAAGGTGGCTCGACCAGTATAGCCTTTCAAAGTAATCTGCTCATAGTGATAGAAAAGGCGACCTGTTTTATAGAAATACGGGTCTTCTGCACGCCAAGTATCACGATAGGCCATTTCCTCTTCTTCCTCCACCTCGCTAGCCTTTCTCAATCCTTCTTCAAAAGATTTAGGAGACATACCGAACGAAAGGGATTCAAACAAGACCAGTTGTGTCTTTTTGATATTCTGGCAAGCTGATAAAAGCATGAGTAAAGCTCCAAGAGCAAGCAAACTACTGATTATTTTTGTAAATTTCATATTTCTACTATACAAGAAAAGTCTAGGTTTTGTCCAAGATAAAAGAGTTAACAATTAACTGACTTCTATTTCAGGGTATTATAGAAGGAAAGGATTACGATGCATGCCTCCGATATTGACTAATCCCAACCCCATACTCCTTATCTTCAGGCTTTTCATGATATCCAAGTTCTGTCGAATAAACCTCGACCCAGAGATCCTCCGTTTGCCCTTGTAATTTGACTTTATATTGATAAGAATCTTGATCTAGTCCTACCATTTCAACTGTCATAGACTGATAGTCTGGTAAAGATTCAATTTCTGTTTTTATAGCCTGCGATAGTTTGCCAAGTAGTTCTTTCTGTTCCATTTTTGAAGCAACAGGAAAAGAAGCCCTCGCTTCTTCCAAGGTATGCCATTTTGAAAACGTAAAATCTGCGCGGATAGTATAGCCTTCCCATCTCATATTTTCGTAATAGTAGAAAAGGCGACCTGTTTTATAGAAATACGGGTCTTCTGCACGCCAAGTATCACGATAGGCCATTTCCTCCTCTTCCACGACTTTGTCAGCTGCGACAAATGTATTTTCAAAAGATTCTACAGACATATAAAACGAAAGCGATTTAAACATGACTAACTGCGTACTAGGAAATTCCAAATTTTTAAAATTTTGGTAAGATTTTATAAATAAGATTAGCACTCCAATAGCAAGCAGACTACTGATTATTTTTGTAATTTTCATATTTCTACTATACAAAAAAATCTAGGATTGACAAACTTTAATAGAGTCGGATTTCGTGGTTAGATTCTAAAATTACTTTTTCATTTAAGGTAACAAGGAATTGAGCAAAAACTAGTAACAGATAGTCAAAATAAAAAAGACTGAAACTGTACTGCACCCCAAAAGTTAGACAGAAAAATCTAACTTTTGGGGTGCAGTACAGAGATTATCTTTTTCATTCTATTTTCTCCTATACTATGAAACAAAGACAGTATAACACGAAAACTGCCCTAACTCAAACTTGGATAGCTGAGATGCTGTCAGTCCATCACAAGCTACATCTGACTGCTTGAGTTTTCTAGTCAATCGCAATTCCTTGTAAAATTCTCCCAATGCCATCTTTTCAATCATGACCAAACTCCTGTCCAAAACCCTCTTTACTATTCCATTCGTAAATACTTTTCCTTTTTTAACATATTATAAAATATTGGAACTATATACCAGTTTACACTAGACACAAGATATAGTGCTTACGAGAATATCAAAAAGGCGGCTTACAAACGGAAATCGTCTTTTAATAATGTCTAAATTCTTCGCAGGATTTCAAAATTTTGATATAATAGAAGTAACAAAAATAAAGGAAATTAAGTATTATGAACGCAATCACAGCTCACAGCTCACAGCTCACAGCTCACAGCTCACGCTGATTATGTAATCGGACGTGTTTTTTGTCAAGCATTAAAACAGGCATTTTCACATTTTTGTGAGAAGGCTTTTTATGTTGAGTTTTCTGAGTTATCTTTAGAGAGAAATGGAGAGCTACAATATGCCTAACCATTTCTCAAACGAAGTTGATGGACAACTCAAGTTTTATCAAGATTATCTACCTCTAGTTGATAAAACTTTGAAAATAGATGATATTTTAACGGATTATACAGATGGTATTGTAAATGGAAATCTGCTTGAATTTAAAGTTGTTATCAATGATATTAACACTGTTCTATTCCAAGCCATCAAATATCTATCTGCTCGGAGAATCAAAGGAAAAGAAATTCCCAAAAACATTCTGCTTGTGTCGCTAACGAATAAAAAAATCTACGTTTTTGATAGTCAGGAATATTTAACACATATCGAGAAAGTATATTTTGGTGGTGCAAGTGTAAAAACCTCTGGTTTTTCTTCTGGTAATCCTCATGCAGTTTTAGAATACGGTAAAAATACACTAGACGAAGATCATCTTATTAAATTACTACGTTCAAAGCAATATACAAAAATTAACATCGATGAAAACTGTATTGTTGGTTGGGCAGAACGTTTTTATCGTGAAAACAAAGGAGCTAAAAAGTCTGATTTTATTGGTGATCATACTGGTAAAGTTAAAATTATTGGTGAAATTCGAAAACCTGAGAAACTAAAAGAATTTATCAATCCTTATATCGGTGAAACTAATGCACAATTTCACTATTTGATGGATAAACTCAATGATACTTTACAAAAGAAAAACTTAGGAGCTTTCTACACTCCTGAACCTTATGTTCAAAAGTCATTGGAGCTAGTCCGACAAGCTATTAAGCGTGTTCCAGAAGGAAATGATTATATTATTTTGGATAGATGTGCCGGAACTGGAAATTTAGAGAAATTAATGAGTGATGAGGAATTAAGTCACTGCGTATTGTCAACTGTCGAATACTATGAGTATAAAGTTCTCCTAGAATTACTCGGTGACAAAGTTCGTAACATTATTCCGCCAACTGAAAAAGAGGATACTTTTAATATGGGGTTGGTACGAGGTGCAGATGCGCTTAGCGAAGAATATATCAATAATGAAATTATTCAAAACTATATCAACAATCCAAAAGTAACAATTATTTTGTATGAAAATCCACCTTATGCGGAAACAACTTCTATTGAACATCAAAAAGCTGGTTCAGGTAAATCATCGTCTGCTTGGAAAAAAAGCTTTTTAGTAAACGAAATGAAAAATGAAGCAAGAGGTTCATCAACAAATGATCTTGGGAATGTTTTTATTTGGTCGGCTTTCAAATATTATCTAAGACAACCAACAGATAGTTATATTGTTTATAGTCCAGTTAAGTATTGGAAAGTACAACATCTTATTAATCAAAAATTCCTTGGAGGATATGCTTTTAACCGTAAACATTTCCATACCAATATTGATGCTATGATTATGTGTGCTCTTTGGAGTAAAGAGGAAATACCAAAAGATTCTAAAAAATCACTTGATTTAGAAGCATATAATATTGATAAAGAAGGAAAACTTCTACGTGAGAGTGATGTAACTGTAAAGAGAATTTGGACTATCTATAGCCAATATTATTTTGACAAACGTTCTTTCCCCGATGATGAAACAGATGGACTTTATTTAGCATTAAATGGTAAAGAATATACTGGTATGACTAAAAGAATTACCCCGTTATTCAACAAAAATATTATAGGTTATATGGCTGTATATAGTTCTGGATTTGACAACCCTGATTTGCACTCTACGTTAATTAGAGCAGGTAGATATGATGGAAATGGATTTTTCCTCCGTTCTGATAACTTCTTAGAAAAGCTCCCAATGTTTGCCGCCAGTCGCTACATTACTTATAATCGTCACTGGACACAGCGTGCTAATATTATGAAATCTGCCGATGGCGCTGAACGTTTTAATAAAGCTGTATCAAGTAACAAGATTGAACAAGACTTATTGAAAATTCTGCTCTTCACAACACTTGAAACGCAAAATCACATGAGAAGTTTATATGGTTCTGATGGACGATTCTACCGAAATGAGTTGTCATTGGATAACACTAATGGAGATACACTAGCAACAGTTAACTTAGCAAAATTGAAACAAGGTTCTAAAGAAACTGATTTATTTGAACAATGGGAAAAAGTCCTAACAGAAGCTAAGAAAACGAAAAATTATAATTCTAAATTAACGTATTCAGTTTATCAGATTATTGATGAGCTTAACACATCTGAAAAAGATGAAAATGATAAAACAATCTATAACTATCCCGAATTAAACGGACACTTGAATACATTGAAAACAATGGTAAAAGAGTATTATAATTCTGAAATTGTGCCATTCCTATTTGAGTATGAATTTTTGAAATAAGCATGAAAAAGACGATTTCCTCTTGGAAGTCGCCTTTTTGATATTCTTGTAAGCACTATATATTGTGTCTAGTGTAAACTGATATATAGTTACCTAAAATATTTTAGCAAAAAAGCCAGCTTCAAGCTGACTCTTTATTCCATGGTATCAAAGGCAAGGCTTGGTTTGGCATTGAGGTCCAAACCTGCGAAGTTTTCTTTGTTCCACTCGCTGACACTGGCATAGGCAATCATACCTGCATTGTCTCCACAGAGACGCAGGGGTGGAATGATGACTTTGACATCTGTGATTTCGTCTGCCAAGCGTTCTCTGAGGCCTTTATTGGCTGCCACGCCACCTGCGACAACAAGGGTTTTAACAGGGTATTTATCTAGGGCTTTCTTGGTTTTTGCCATGAGAATGTCCATAACTGCTGCTTGGAAGGAAGCACACAAATCCTCTGTAGACAAGCTTTCTCCCTTTTGCTCGGCATTGTGGTGAAGATTGATAAAGGCAGACTTCAAACCTGAGAATGAAAACTCCAGATTATCTTCCTTGATCATGGCACGAGGGAAGTCATACACATCCTGTCCTTGATGGGCCAACTCGTCAATCTCACGACCTGCTGGATAAGTCAAGCTCATGACACGACCGACCTTGTCATAAGCCTCCCCAACTGCATCGTCTCGTGTCTCCCCAACAATCTTGTAATCCCCAGCCTCTGACACATAGACCAACTCGGTGTGTCCTCCGCTGACCAAGAGTGCCAACAAAGGAAACTCCAAAGGCTCCACACTCTGAGCTGCCATGAGGTGCCCAGCCATGTGATTAACAGGGATAAGCGGAAGGCCGTGAGCCCAAGCAAAGGCCTTGGCAGCTGACAAACCAACTAGTAGAGCTCCAACTAATCCTGGTCCATAGGTGACCGCCACAGCTGTCACGTCCTCTTCGGTAATTCCTGCTTCTGCCAGTGCTTCCTCGATACAGGCTGTAATAACCTCGACATGGTGACGGCTAGCCACTTCTGGCACTACGCCCCCAAAACGTTTGTGGCTCTCGATTTGACTAGCAATGACATTGGACAAGAGCTGGTCGTCATTTTTTAAGACAGCAACACTGGTCTCATCACAGGATGTTTCAAATGCTAAAATATATCTATCCTTCATCTACTTCTCTCTTCATGATAATGGCGTCCTCAACTGGGTCATGGTAATAGGCCTTTCTCTCAGCGATGACTGCCATCTTTTCTTTCTTGTAAAATGCTTGCGCTCGTTGGTTTGACTTTCTGACTTCGAGGAAAATCTCCTTATCCGCTGGCAATTGAGCAAACAAGGCTGACGCAATTCCCTGACCCTGATAGCTAGGCAGTACAGCAATCTGCAAGACTTCTGCTTCAAAGAGATTCTCCTGCACGGCTAGAAAGCCAATCACTTCTGTCCCATCATAAGCTACTGCATACCAAGTTTGGTCTTGGGACAGGTCTGCTTGGATTTGTTCCAGCGTCCAAGGACTGACTGGGTAAACAGCTACCATGACAGCGTAGATGACTTGAGCCAAGTCAGCTTGCTGTTGGATTCGTTTGATATTTATCATAGACGTTTAATGTAAGACTCGCCAGACTCGGTGTGATTCTTGAGCCAATTTTCCTCGGCTTCGACACGCTTGAGGTAATTTGGTACAAAGTCGTGCAAGGAGTCTGCTTCCTTGTCCCATGCCCAAAGAGCAAGATTAGCTGCATTTGGCAAGGTTTCTTGGTAGCTAGCTTGTGGTAGCTGTTCTTGGATCTGCTCCACAAAGGGGGCAACTTCTCCGACAAAGGTCACCTGGTCAGCATCCTTGACTTTTTCTAGCACTCCCGCAAAGGACAAGTGTGCTTCTGGCATGACAGGTTTGGCATTTTCATAAAATCCTGCATAAACATTGTTGCGACGCGCATCCATCAGGGGAACAAGTAAACCTTCTTGTTGGTGTGGTACCAGAGACAATAGACTCGACATACCAACCAACTCAATGTTCAGGGTATGAGCCAAGGTCTTGGCAGTTGCTACCGCAATTCGTAAGCCTGTGTAGCTACCTGGGCCTTCAGCCACCACGATTCGATCCAAATCCTTAGGTGTCCAATCCAGACTGCCCATCAAAAAATCGATGGCAGGCATGAGGGTAATACTGTGATTTTTCTTGATATTGATCATAGTCTCGGCAAGAACCTGCTTGTCCTCTAAAATGGCTAGAGAAAGAGCCTTGTTGGACGTATCAAAAGCTAATACTTTCATAACATATTCCTATCTTTTTGTCTGTTTACTATTATACTACAAAAGCTAGCGCATGGGAATTTTCTTTATTTTGAAACAAAAGGGCCTGCCACTTAGACAGGCAATTCTACACAACAAATTCAAAAAAGTTGTAGCTTTTTTGAATAGAAAAGTGAACAAGGAAATTGAAAGGTTCTTCGTAAAAAATTTGGATCAGGCATATATGTTTCAACTCGATTTTCGACGTTAGAAATCATCGTCATAACAATAAAGATAGCACCTAAAAATAGAAAAATCCATCCCATCTAAAGACGAGGTGGATTTTCTGTTTATCTAGAGAAATAATTGACTTTAAGCGTTTAAACCAAAGTAGAAAACGAGCCAGACAACATAGGTAACTAGGAGGAGAAAAATTGAATAGAGCGTCACAAAAGCAAGCTTCCAAAGGAACTTTGTTTTGCGGTGTTCCAGATGCACAAACAGGGCATTCCCCCCATAGACACAAGCTACAAAGACTACAAACATCAAGAGGCGAACCCCTACTGCAAATTCAAACAAACTAAACATTCTTAATCCTCCTTTTGGTATTCCTATTTTTATATAAACTGTTGACAATATCGGTCTATCAATGTTAAAATGTAATTCAACATTGGTAGGAAAATCAGGTTGAGTCGCTGACTCTTCGGGTTGCAGTGCTATCCCTGAAACTTTGGTTTCTAAAGAACTGAAATTGCGATTGAACAATTCGCCCCCAGTGTTTGACGGCTCTTGACTTCGGTCAGGAGCTTTTTGATGCTTTTAAAGTTGATTCCCTCAGTAAGTTATAGTAAAATATAAATATTGAGAGGATAACGTAGGGCGACTGGTAACAGAGCGTTCAAAGGTACCAACTTCTGGTACGGGTGTGGGACTGCCCTCAGCTTTGAGCTGTAAAGACCCCTGACTACCATTGATCCTCTCTTTTTGTTTACTCTTAAATTAAGTGCTTGTCTTTACCTTTTAGTAAGCGCTCCACTCCATGCTATTTCTACATCGTTATACTTATAGATTGACTTCTTAGCCTCATAGATGATAGAATTAAGTAAAGGCTGAGATCGAGTTTGATTTGGTGACAAGTCATTCAAAGGTTGCGATGCATTCGCTTCAGGTAGAGGTGTTGCCATCTGGACTGCTCCAGGAAAATCCCCGAGTTTTGTCTCAGCCTTTTTATTTGCTCTTGAGATTTCTCAAGAGTTTTTCTTTTTTCAAAGGTATCATTCTGTCCCAGCCATCTACACCAACGATTAATGAAACTAGAACTATATTCTTCCTTAAATTTACTATCTCTTTAGATTCCCCCTTTAATTATAACACCTAAGCGCTCTCCGACCAAATCCTACCTGTCTTTTTGCTTCCTCTTTCCCTCCCGACTTTCTCCATTTCCGTCTTTTACTAATTTTTCATTTTGTGGTATAATTGAAATAATTGTAACGAATCAAGGTCAATCTAGACACAAAATGGAATGAAATTAAGCAAATCTCTGCTAAAAGTTTGGAATAAGCTGACCTGTAAATAGAAAGGAAATATATGATTTACAAAGTTTTTTATCAAGAAACAAAAGAACGTAGCCCACGTCGTGAAACAACACGCTCACTTTACCTAGACATCGATGCCAGCTCAGAACTTGAGGGCCGTATCGCTGCTCGCCAACTTGTCGAAGAAAACCGCCCAGAGTACAACATCGAATTCATCGAACTCTTGTCTGACAAATTGCTAGATTACGAAAAAGAAACTGGCGCTTTCGAGATTACGGAGTTCTAATATGGCCTACACTCTTAAACCTGAAGAAGTCGGCGTTTTTGCCATCGGTGGTCTGGGAGAAATCGGAAAAAACACATACGGAATTGAATACCAAGACGAGATTATCATCGTCGATGCTGGGATTAAATTCCCAGAAGATGACTTGCTGGGTATCGACTATGTCATTCCTGATTACTCTTACATCGTAGACAATATCGACCGCGTCAAGGCCGTTTTGATTACACACGGACACGAGGACCACATCGGTGGGATTCCTTTCCTGCTCAAGCAAGCAAATGTCCCTATCTACGCTGGACCACTTGCCTTGGCTTTGATCCGTGGAAAACTCGAAGAACACGGTCTCTTGCGCAACGCCAAACTTTACGAAATCAACCACAATACTGAGTTGACCTTTAAAAATCTCAAGGCAACTTTCTTTAGAACCACTCACTCTATTCCAGAACCTTTGGGGATTGTCATTCATACTCCTCAAGGTAAAATCGTTTGTACGGGTGACTTTAAGTTTGACTTTACTCCAGTTGGAGAACCAGCGGACTTGCACCGTATGGCTGCCCTTGGGGAAGAAGGCGTACTCTGTCTCCTCTCTGACTCGACAAATGCGGAAGTGCCAACCTTTACCAACTCTGAAAAAGTCGTTGGTCAGTCCATCATGAAGATCATTCAAGGTATCGAAGGACGTATCATCTTTGCATCCTTTGCCTCAAATATCTTCCGTCTCCAGCAAGCAACAGATGCTGCTGTTAAGACTGGACGCAAGATTGCTGTCTTTGGTCGTTCTATGGAAAAGGCCATTGTCAACGGGATCGAACTTGGCTACATCAAAGCTCCTAAGGGAACCTTTATCGAGCCAAATGAGATCAAAGACTACCCTGCAGGCGAGATTCTGATCCTCTGTACAGGTAGTCAGGGTGAGCCGATGGCAGCCCTTTCTCGTATCGCTAACGGAACCCACCGTCAGGTGCAACTCCAACCCGGCGATACCGTTATCTTCTCTTCTAGTCCAATCCCTGGAAATACGACTAGCGTCAACAAGCTGATTAATATTATCTCAGAAGCTGGCGTCGAAGTTATCCACGGCAAAATCAACAATATCCACACCTCTGGACACGGTGGTCAGCAAGAGCAAAAACTCATGCTCCGCTTGATCAAGCCCAAATACTTCATGCCTGTCCATGGTGAATACCGTATGCAGAAAGTCCATGCTGGACTAGCGGTGGATACTGGTGTTGAGAAGGACAATATCTTTATCATGAGTAATGGTGATGTACTCGCCCTTACTGCTAACTCTGCTCGTATCGCAGGCCACTTCAATGCCCAAGACATCTATGTCGATGGCAATCGTATCGGCGAAATCGGTGCAGCCGTCCTCAAAGACCGTAGAGATCTATCCGAAGACGGTGTCGTACTTGCAGTCGCAACTGTTGACTTCAAATCTCAGATGATTCTATCTGGCCCAGATATCCTCAGCCGTGGCTTTGTCTACATGAGAGAGTCTGGAGACTTGATTCGCCACAGCCAGCGCATCCTCTTCAATGCTATTCGTATCGCACTGAAGAACAAAGATGCTAGCGTGCAATCTGTCAATGGTGCCATTGTCAGCGCTATTCGCCCCTTCCTCTATGAAAATACAGAACGTGAACCGATCATTATCCCGATGATCCTCACACCAGATGAAGAATAATAAATCATCCCTCATCTATGAAGCACACCCCAAAAGTAAGAGCAAAATCCAACTTTTGGGGTGTGCTTCATTATTGTGTGAGCTTTATTAAAGTAAAAATTCCTGAGGACTGTCAGTTCCTCAGGAATTTGATGTGCTTATGCACCACATCTTCGTTATTCTAGTCTGTTATATTTTTTCTTTTATTTTATAAAGTAATTAACTGTAAGTTCTCAATTCGGTCCAAACATTTGTGTTACTAAATGTCTTAATCCGTCCAGCTGGACGCCATTCATTAGTTCCTTGATATTTAACCTCCAATTTATAAATATTAACTGTAAAAGAAGCTTTCAAAACTATATAACCATATTTATAAGGCGGAACAAAATGAGTAGCTGCGCTTCCATAAGTAAAACCTATTCCATACTCAGAAGAAGAAAAACTTTGTCCTGATGATATTGACACACTAGCTCCTGAGCTCCCCCCATAAACAGTATAAGAAACTCTTCCAGAAACCGCTGTATCACGGTAAGAGCTGAGGTATGTTCTACGAACACTACTTACTCCATAAGAACGGAATGAGCTTGCATTAGAAGGCGTTATATTTCTAGATTTTAAAAATTGTTCTCTAGTTTCTAAATTTTCAAACTCATAAATTACTCCAGTTTTATTTTCTTTTAATACTAACTCTGATACCACTTCAAAATCAGAACTTGGAATAGTATCTGCTTTGACGTCTAAAAATATTCCAAAAGTGAGCAAGCTAAATAACAATAAGAATATCAACTTAAGTCTGTTCATATCCAATCTCCATTCTAACTAGAAAACGAAGACTAAAAATAAAATGATATTATTTTTTCAAACTCTTAAAAATCATAATCACCCCTACCACCATTCCTAAAGACGGAACTGGACGCCACAACAAACTCCAAAATATAGATTGTATTTTTAACATTGGCTCGTCATCAGCTGCATGGTAAGGATTTATATGGAAAAGCAAAAAACAGCAACATATGACCAAAACACCACATAGAAATAAGATATCTGGATTTATTTTTCTAATTTTAATCAGCTCCTTCCACAATACTTTATTTTTTCAAAAAATGGGAACTTCTTATAGAGAGAAGTGTCTTTTTATTCGTGATAAGATGCATAGACTAGGGTTAGTGTAACGATGTCTCGCCTAAAATCCACTCAAAGAATCTTAGGCGAGACAATCGTTTCAGCTACCAAGTAATAGGTACTAATCTCTGATCAACTTCCGCAACTACATTTGAAATTTGTATATATCTGCCAATTTTGAAAGTATAAAGTACAAACTAAAAGACGAATAGTGTATTCAGCAAAACAACTACTGACAAACTCCTCCTTTCTAGTTTAGCTAAATTCTTTTGTTAACGCTTTCATTTTATCATAAAATAATTTTAATGTCAAATTTATTTATAAATATAGTTCTATAAATAATAATAAGTAACAGATTCTCCTATAGTCAATATTCCCCATCACTATCATTACTTTTACAACTATCAATCTCAAGTCAACATTTCTTCTATCAAAATTATATTTACTCATCATTTTAAATGTTTTAATAATAATTTATCGGTAGCATAAAAGATTTCTTTTAATCAAATATTTAAATATGCAATAAAAAACTAGAGTCCATTAACAAAACAGCCCCGTCTTCGGAGCTGTTTTTCTCTAATCTTTCTTTTCTTGATGTTTAGAAATACTACGATTTTTACCTTCAAGATACACCATCAAAATAGAAATATCTGCTGGGTTTACTCCCGAAATACGACTGGCTTGGCCGATAGTTTCTGGATTGATAAGTTTGAACTTCTGACGAGCTTCTGTCGCGATGGAGTCAATATCATCCCAGTCGATATTGGCTGGAATGCGTTTTTCTTCCATTCGTTTCATCTTGGCAACCTGGTCCATGGCTTTGGAAATATAACCTTCGTACTTGATTTCTGTTTCAATTAATTCGATAATCTTGTCATCCAAATCCTCAGTAGCTGGTCCGATAAAGGCCACTACATCTTGGTAAGAAACTTCTGGACGGCGAAGGAATTCCTTGGCTGTCACTGCATCTGTCAACGGCTTGAATCCCATCGCTTCAACCTTAGCGTTCGTTTCCTTGACTGGCTTGAGTTTGATGCTGTCTAGGCGTTTCATCTCATTGTCAAATTGATTTTTCTTAATCTCAAAACGGGCCCAGCGTTCATCATCAACGAGACCAATCTCACGACCCATCTCAGTCAAACGCATATCAGCATTGTCATGACGGAGGATGAGACGGTATTCAGCACGACTGGTTAAGAGACGGTAAGGTTCAATAGTTCCCTTGGTCACCAAGTCGTCAATCATGACCCCGATATAGCCGTCACTGCGCTTCAAAATCAATTCAGGCTTGCCTTGGATTTTCAAAGCCGCATTGATACCAGCGATAATCCCTTGGCCAGCAGCTTCTTCGTAACCAGATGTCCCATTTGTCTGACCAGCTGTGAAAAGTCCTGAGATTTTCTTGGTTTCCAGAGTCGCACGCAACTGATGAGGCAAGACCATGTCATACTCGATAGCATAACCAGTTCGCATCATTTCTGCATTTTCCAAACCTTTGATGGAATGAACCAGCTCGCGTTGTACATCCTCAGGCAGACTGGTTGACAAGCCTTGGACATAGACTTCCTCTGTATTGCGTCCTTCTGGCTCAAGGAAGAGCTGGTGGCGTTCCTTGTCCGCAAAGCGCACAATCTTATCCTCTATCGACGGGCAATAACGAGGGCCCACTCCCTTAACCACACCTGTAAACATAGGCGCACGGTGGAGGTTATTTTGGATAATCTCATGACTGGTACCATTGGTGTAGGTCAACCAGCATGGAACTTGGTCTTTGACATAATCCTCATCACGCGAAGTATAAGAGAAGTGATTGGGTGCTTCATCTCCTGGCTGGATTTCTGTCACATCGTAGTTGATAGAAGAAGCCTTGACACGCGGAGGTGTACCTGTCTTGAAACGACCGATTTCGAGTCCCAGTTCCTTGAGATTGTCAGCAAGGTTAATCGAAGCCAAGCTGTGGTTTGGTCCTGATGAGTACTTGAGGTCTCCGATGATAATTTCCCCACGGAGGGCTGTTCCTGTCGTCACGATAACGGCCTTTGCAGCATACTCTTGATGGGTCGCTGTACGAACACCGACAACCTTGCCATCTTCCACCAAAATCTCATCAATCATGGTCTGACGAAGGGTCAGATTTTCTTGATTTTCAACCGTCTTGCGCATTTCCTTAGAGTAAAGTTCCTTGTCAGCCTGCGCCCGAAGGGCGCGAACAGCTGGACCTTTCCCAGTGTTGAGCATCTTCATCTGGATGTAAGTCTTGTCAATGGTCTTGGCCATCTCGCCACCGAGAGCATCTACCTCACGCACGACAATTCCCTTGGCAGAACCTCCGATAGAAGGATTACAAGGCATGAACGCCAGCATTTCAATATTGATAGTCGCAAGCAGAACCTTACAGCCCATACGGCTAGCGGCCAAGGAAGCCTCAACCCCAGCGTGTCCCGCACCAATTACAATAATATCGTATTCTTCCGTAAAATTATAAGTCATTTTCTCTCCTATTCCTCAAGATGAATGTGTCTTAGTTGGCCGTCCCAATCCGGCAGGGCTGTTTTTAAAAAGGCTGGAACTAGCTGGATATTCTGGAGTTCATCCAAGTCAATCCACTCACAAGGCTGCATTTTTTCGTCTTCCTGCATGGTCAATGGAGCATCTTCCAGCAAGTCTACCAAATAATGAAACTCGATGTTGTGATAGGAAACACCGTCTTGTTCAAAACGATTTTCAACCACGAAAGCTAGCTGTCCAGCTTGAGCTTTGACACCCAGTTCTTCCTTCACTTCACGGACTACCGCGTCTTTCGTGCTTTCATTGACTTGAATCGCACCGCCAATAGTGTAATACTTACCCTTATCTTTGGTAACTAGGAGCTTGCCATTTTGAAGAATTAAGGCTGTCGCTCGAACGCCAAAAACTGTATTTTCCACTTTTGTCCGAAAGTCTTGTTGAGTCATTTTTATCCTTTCCCTTAAACGACACAAAAACAGTCAAAACTCGTAAGAAGTGCAGGACAAAAAAGCCTGCAACATCCATGAGCTTTGACCATCATTTCTATTGCTTTTATTATTGTAGCAAATTGAGAAAATTTGTCAATCTAAATGTACTGACAAACTTGTCCATCTCGATAAGCATTGTCAATCAAACCACCACCTAGGCACTCTTCGCCATCGTAAAAGACAACTGCCTGTCCTGGTGTGATGGCGCGTTGCGGTTCCGCAAAGATAACTTCTGCCTTATCTCCTTTGACATGTACTGTCACCTTAGAATCAGGCTGACGGTAGCGGAATTTAGCCGTACAGTCTAGCGTAAATTCCTCTGGCATGTCACGAGTAAAGTGAACCTGACTGGCCTCTAGGCTGGTTGACATGAGCGAGTCATGGTAGAAACCTTGGCCGACATAGAGGATATTCTTGCTTAGGTCTTTTCCGACAACGAACCAAGGGGCATTGTCACCACCGTGTTGCCCACCGATACCGAGACCGCCACGCTGACCAATCGTATAGTACATCAGGCCTGCATGCTCACCCATATCGCGACCATCCACAGTCATCATGCGACCAGGCTGGGCTGGCAGATAGTTGCTGAGAAAGTTTTTAAAGTTCTTTTCTCCGATAAAGCAAATCCCTGTCGAGTCTTTCTTCTTAGCAGTCGCAAGTCCTGCTTCTTCTGCTAGTTTTCGTACTTCAGGCTTTTCCAAATGCCCCAGTGGGAACATGGTTTTTTGGAGTTGTTCTTGCGAAAGTTGACTGAGGAAATAGGTCTGGTCTTTGCCATTGTCCACGCCACGAAGCATGTGAACGATGCCATCCTCATCACGCGCCACTCGAGCATAATGCCCAGTCGCTACATAGTCTGCACCCAAGGTCATAGCATAGTCCAGAAAGGCCTTAAACTTGATTTCCTTGTTGCACATAACATCTGGATTTGGCGTGCGCCCTGCACGGTATTCCGCTAGGAAATACTCAAAAACGCGGTCCCAGTACTCTTTTTCAAAATTGACAGAGTAGTAAGGAATGCCGATCTGGTCTGCTACCGCAGCCACATCCTTGTAATCTTCGGTCGCCGTACAGACGCCGTTTTCATCTGTGTCATCCCAGTTCTTCATGAAGATGCCGATTACATCGTAGCCCTGCTCCTTGAGCAAGAGAGCCGTCACCGACGAATCAACACCACCACTCATCCCCACGACAACACGTGTTTTAGAGTTATCACTCATGGTAAGTCTCCCATCTATTCGTTTATTCATACCCTTCAAAATTCTATTCATTATAACTTTCAATAGAATTTCTTTGAGTATCGTCTTTTCGTTTGCTTTTAGGAGTAAAATGGTCTGGGAGACCATTTTAGCCTATCATCTTAAAATGAAAATATGATAGGCAACGAGTCGCAGGCATAACTTGAGTTCGCTCAATCAGTCTGGGAGACTGATTGAGGTTATAAATCAGACAAGCTCAGCTTGCATCTCATTTCGAGTTAACGACGTAATAAAAGATAAACGAAATGACTAGTTCACGATTGAAGGTCGTGTGTGCTTTAACGATTGAAGGTCGCTTGAGCAGTATTCATTATAACACGCTTGGTTGGAGAAGACAAGAAAGAGGCTGATAAATCATCTCAACCTCTCTTTCTTCCTTTGCAAACGAATCAATTTTCCCCTTTAAGTTCTTTCTTCGCTTGTTCTATCTGGTATTTCACTTGCTCAAAGCCAGTTCCTCCTAAGGAATTTCGTCTCTGAACAGCGGTTTCTGGACGCAAGTAGATATAAATATCCTCTTCAATCAAGGGATGGTAGACTTGCAACTCCTTCAAATCCCAATCTTGGATATTTTTACCATACTTGATAGAGTCTAGAACCAATTTCCCTACAATTTCATGTGCTTCTCTAAAGGGGATACCTTTTTCTGCCAAATAATCTGCCAGTTCGGTCGCATTCGAAAAATCATTCTCTGTAGATTGCTGCATTTTGGCCTTATTAACCTGCATGCTCGATAGAATACCTGCCAACACATCCAGAGAATTTAAAATCGTTTCTACTGTATCAAACATGCCTTCCTTGTCCTCTTGCAAATCCTTATTGTAGGCCAGAGGCAAAGACTTCATGACAGTCAATAGCCCAAGTAAGTGTCCGTAAACTCGGCCTGTCTTCCCTCGAATCAATTCGGCCATATCAGGATTTTTCTTCTGGGGCATGATAGACGAACCCGTTGAAAAGCTATCAGACAAGCTAATGTACTGATACTCAAAACTGCACCAATTGATGATTTCTTCACAAAAACGGCTCATATGCATCATCAAAATGCTGGCATTTGATAGAAATTCCAAGATAAAATCACGGTCACTCACTGCGTCCAAGGAATTGGTATAGGGTTGCTGAAAGCCCAATAAATCACTCGATAATTGACGATCGATTGGAAAAGTTGTCCCCGCCAAGGCAGCCGCACCCAGGGGAGATAGGTCCGTATGCTTCAAGTTAAATGCAAAGCGCTCGCTATCCCTTTGGAACATATTGTAATAAGCCATGAGATGGTGGGCAAAACTAATCGGTTGGGCGTGCTGCAAATGGGTATAGCCTGGCATGATGGTTTCCACATGTTTTTCAGCCAAATCCAGCAAAACACTATTCAGATTCGCCAACTTATCCAAGACATGGCCAAGCTGCTCCTTTAGATATAAGTGCATATCCGTTGCGACTTGGTCATTCCGAGAACGAGCCGTGTGTAGTTTCCCAGCCAGAGGACCAATTTTCTCTGTCAGCAACACTTCCATATTCATATGAATATCTTCATTTGCAATATCAAAATGAAGCTCTCCTGCCTCTAAATCTCGCAACAAAGCTTGCAGACCATCTTGGATCTGCTCTGCCTCTTCCAAACTTAAAATACCAGTCTGTCCTAGCATTTGAACATGAGCTAGGGAACCCATCAAATCAAATTTTGCCAGCTGGTGGTCAAAGGAAATACTCGCACCGAACTGTTCTACCCACTCTTCCACAGTGCCTTCAAATCGACCGCCCCATAATTTTGTATTTTTCGACATATCCTGTCGTCCCTTTCTATCGCGTCACTACTCAACATTTTTCTGAACTTCTGAATAAACCTTAGTCGGAAGCCCCCAAAGCTTGATAAATCCAACAGCAGCATCTTGGTCAAAAGTATCCGCACTAGTATAAGTCGCCAAATTTTCATCGTAAAGAGAATTTGGAGATTTCCGCGCCACTACCTGGGCGTTTCCCTTGTAAAGTTTAACTTTTGCAGTTCCATTGACAACTTTCTGTGTCTCCTTGATATAGGCAATCAAAGCCTGAGTTGCTGGGCTAAACCACAAGGCATTATAGATGAGATTGGACAACTCATTTTCGATAATAGGTTTGAAATGAGCCACTTCTCTCACAAGAGTCAAGTCCTCAATCTCCTTATGAGCTGCCAATAAGGTCACAGCACCTGGGCACTCATAAATCTCTCTTGACTTAATACCGACTAGGCGATTTTCCACATGGTCAATACGACCGACACCGTGTTTGCCCGCAATTTCATTGAGCTTTTGAATCAAATCCGCCACTTTCATCTTCTCACCATTGAGGGAGATGGGCACCCCGCAGCTAAATTCAATGTCAATAAATTCTGGACTGTCTGGTGCCTCTTCTGGCGAAGATGTGATTCCAAATGCTTCTTCTGGCGCTTGGTTCCAAGGGTTTTCCAAGACACCACATTCATTTGCGCGTCCCCAAAGATTTTGATCGACAGAGTAAGGATTGTCAAGGTCAGCTGGAACTGGGACGCCATTTTCTTTGGCATATTGGATTTCTTCTTCACGAGACCATTTCCACTCACGAACAGGCGCAACTACCTTTAGATTGGGATCCAAAGCTGCGATAGAGACTTCAAACCGAACTTGGTCGTTTCCCTTACCTGTACAACCATGGGCAATTGTCGTTGCCCCCGTCTGATGAGCTATTTCAACAAGTTTTTTTGAAATAAGAGGGCGACTCAGAGCAGATACCAAGGGATACTTTTGTTCATAGTAGGCATGTGCCTGAAGGGCCACTAAAACATAGTCATTAGCGAATTCTTCCTTAACATCAATGACATAAGACTCTACAGCCCCAACCTTGAGAGCTTTATCGTGGATGAACTCCAAATCTTTTCCTTCACCCACATCCATACAAACAGCGATCACATCATAGTCTTTTTTTAACCATGTAATAGCAACTGATGTATCCAATCCACCTGAATAGGCTAAAATGACCTTTTCCTTACTCATTTCTCTTCCTTCTTTCTATTTTTCGATAGAGGCTTTAAAAGCATCGTCAATCAATTTGTCCAACTCCCCAGAATCCTTCAACTTCTGGATGGTTTTGTCAACCGCTTCTTTCAATTCCTTACTGTCTTTTTTCATCGCAACAGCGTAGGAATCTTCTTTGTCATTGTCAAAATCAAACTCAGCGATGGCTAGGTCTGGATTATTCTCTACAAATCCTTTCGCCACTGGTTCTTCAAAGATAACCGCATCTAGTTGCCCTGATTTCAAATCTGTTATCAAATTTCCATTTTTAGGAAGTGAAACGAGAGAAGAATCCTGCAAGGTTTCTTTAGCCAGAGTTTCCTGGATAGAACCTTTCTGCGCTCCAACCTTTTTCTGAGCCAAATCCTTGACTGATTGGTAATTCGATAATTCAGATTTTCTTACGATAACCTTATTTTTCGAAGTGTAGTAGGGAATTGAAAAATCGTAAACTTGACTTCTCTCCTCCGTTTTAGAAACACCTGATATGGCAAGATCGGCTTTGCCTGAATCAAGACTAGCCAGTACATTGTCAAAACTCATTGGAGAGAACTCCACTTCTACACCTAGTTCCTTTGCGATGGCTTTGGCTAGCTCAACATCTGAACCTACAATCTGATTTTTCCCATCAACCAATTTCTGGTATTCGAATGGAGCAAACTCTGGATTTAGGGCCACCACCAATTTTCCTTTAGCCTTAATGGCTTCAACACCTTGGGATTGAGTGTTACTACAAGCAAATAATAAGGGAAACATAAGCAAACCAAACATCGTCATCAACACCTTCTTCACTTTATTCATAGAAGAGCCTCCTTTTATTTTTATACTTTATTATTGTATAAATAATACTCTTATCATTCTCGTTTGTCAAGGAAAAACTGTATTTTATTTCATTTAAATCAAGAAAAAGCTTATTATATGATATATTTTTACATATAACAAGCTTATTTATACTATTTGAGTTTTAAAACAATTTGAAGAATTTAGTCGAAATTATACAAACAGAGCATTACTGAGAAGATCATTACACTTTTTGTTATAGGGAAACAAAAAAGAGCCCTAAAGGACTCTTTTATTCTTAATACCAACCGTTATTAAGCCAGAAGTTCTTGGCAGCTGTCCATGAACCGTAACGTCCTGCAACGTAGGCATCTGCTACACGTTCTTGGTTTTCAGCTGAGTAGTCACCGTTCAAGTATGAATCTGTCAATTGGTAACGTCCGATGTAACGTCCGTTTGTAGCAGTGTAGCTACCACCTGATTCTTTTTGAGCGATCCATTCTTTGGCTTCTGCTTCAGAACCACTTACAGTAGAAGCTGCTGCAGTGTTGCTTTCTGCTGCTGGAGTTGCAGGTGCAGCTGGGGCTTCATAAGTTGTTGTTGCTGCTGGAGCTTCTTCAACTGTTTCTGTAGCTACTGGAGCTGTTTCTTCCGTTGTTGCTGCTGGAGCTACAGTAGAAGCTGTTCCTTCGATAACCAAAACTTGGTCAACATAGATAAGGTGAATATCTTTGATGTTGTTTTTCGCTGCCAATTTTTCAACAGTTGTGTTGTACTTCTCAGCGATTTCTGAAAGAGTATCACCTGATTTAACTGTGTAAGTTACAGTTTCTTGGGCAGATGCAAGTGATGGAGCAAAGAAAGCAAGCAAAGCTGCTACTCCTGCGATAGTTGTTTTAATTTTTTTAGTTGTTAATGACATATCTAAAAATTCTCCTTCCATTGGATATATCTATGATACCTTTTAAATGTTACCGTTGTTTAACGGTTTTATGTAGAAATATTACAAAAATGTTTTATATTTACCGTTTTAAGTAGGTTTTTGTCACAAAAGACCTTATTTTATACTATCTTTAATCATTTTAAGCTTTTGATAAGGGAAATAAGCGCAGAGGTCCATTCTTTGATATAATAGATATAAGAATCTTTGTAAGGGGAAACAGATGCACTCACTTCGTTTTCAATCTGTCTTTGACATTATCGGACCAGTTATGATTGGCCCATCAAGTAGCCATACTGCTGGAGCTGTTCGCATCGGGAAAATCGTCTCTTCCATCTTTGATGATACGCCAACAGAAGTCGAATTCCAATTATTTAACTCATTTGCCAAAACCTACCGTGGTCATGGAACTGACCTCGCTCTCGTCGCTGGTATATTAGGTATGGATACAGACGATCCCGACATTCCAAATAGCCTAGAGATTGCCCATAAGCGTGGCATCAAGATTGTCTGGACCATTCAGAAAGACAGCAACGCTCCTCACCCTAACACCACTAAAATTACTGTGAAAAATGAACACAAGTCCATCAGTGTGACAGGAATTTCCATCGGTGGAGGAAATATCCAAGTTACGGAACTTAACGGCTTTGCTGTCTCTCTCAACATGAACACACCAACCATTATCATCGTGCATCAAGATGTTCCAGGTATGATTGCCCATGTTACTGAAGCCCTCTCTCGTTTTGATATCAACATCGCGCAGATGAATGTGACTCGAGAAAAAGCTGGAGAAAAAGCCATCATGATTATCGAAGTCGATAGTCGAAGTTGCGAAGAGGCGATTGAAGAAATCCGAAAAATCCCTCATCTCCACAATGTCAATTTCTTTAAGTAGGAGGAAGCATGTTTTATTCTATCAAAGAATTGGTTGAGCAAGCAGATCTAAACTTCCAAGGAAATGTCGCAGAACTCATGATTGCGACAGAATATCAACTAACCGGTCGAGAACGGCCAGAAGTTCTCCTCCTCATGGAACGCAATCTAGAAGTCATGAAAGCCTCTGTCGAGCTCGGTCTCAGTGAAAACAAATCCCGTAGTGGCTTAACGGGAGGAGATGCGGCCAAACTAGACCGCCATCTCAAAAGTGGCAAGGCCTTGTCGGACTTTACCATCCTATCAGCAGCCCGTAATGCCATCGCGGTCAATGAACACAATGCGAAGATGGGCTTGGTCTGCGCTACTCCAACCGCAGGAAGTGCTGGTTGTTTGCCAGCCGTTCTCACTGCTGCTATCCAAAAACTAGACCTCAGCCACGAAGAACAGCTGGATTTCCTCTTTGCTGCTGGTGCCTTTGGACTAGTCATCGCGAACAACGCTTCTATCTCAGGTGCTGAAGGTGGCTGCCAGGCCGAAGTCGGATCTGCCTCTGCCATGAGTGCCGCGGCCTTAACCTTGGCTGCAGGTGGAAGCCCCTATCAGGCTAGTCAAGCCATCGCCTTTGTCATTAAAAATATGTTGGGCCTTATCTGCGACCCCGTCGCTGGTTTGGTTGAAGTTCCCTGTGTCAAGCGCAATGCCATGGGAGCCAGCTTTGCCTTTATCGCAGCAGACATGGCCTTGGCAGGTATCGAGTCTAAGATCCCTGTTGACGAAGTCATCGATGCCATGTACCAAGTCGGATCAAGTCTTCCAACTGCCTTTCGTGAAACGGCTGAGGGTGGACTCGCCGCCACACCTACTGGTCGTCGCCTACAAAAAGAAATCTTCGGAGAATAAGCTTATCTATATCTATTAGGAGAAACTATGCCCTCTATCTCAGCAATCTTTTTTGATCTAGACGGAACCCTGGTTGACAGTTCCCTCGGGATCCACAATGCCTTTACCCATACCTTTAAAGAGCTAGGAGTTCCAAGCCCTGATGCCAAAACCATTCGTGGTTTCATGGGGCCACCCCTTGAAAGTAGTTTTGCAACATGTCTTCCCAAGGAACAAATCTCTGAGGCCGTCCAGATATACCGCTCTTACTACAAGGAAAAAGGAATCCACGAAGCCCAACTCTTCCCCCGAATAACGGAATTACTCCAAGAGCTTTCGCAAAACTACCCTCTCTACATCACCACAACAAAGAATACCCCTACTGCTCATGATATGACTAAAAATCTGGGAATCCATCATTTCTTTGATGGCATTTACGGTTCTAGTCCTGAAACACCACACAAGGCAGATGTCATCCGTTACGCCTTGCAAACGCATCAACTCCATGCAGACCAAGTTCTCATCATTGGGGATACCAAGTTTGATATGATTGGAGCCCAAGAAACTGGCATTAAAAAATTCGCTGTTACTTGGGGATTTGGAGAAGAGGCTGATTTGCTCAGCTATCAACCTGACTGGATTGCCCGTACCATTGATGATATCATTAGCCAGCTCTAACCATACAAAAATACTCCTAACACTAGTGAACTAGGTTGAGGAGTATTTTTTATATGTTGTTACTATCAGAAGGAATCAACTCCATGATTAAGCAGTAATTTGATCCTGTTCTTCAGTATCTGTATCTTCATCCTTCTTACTTGGCCAAGCAAGCATCACAATAAGAGCAATCGCTCCAACGATAGGAACCAAATCAATGAAGATAAAGGCTCAGTGGAAACCAGCATCCCGTAAGCTGCGAAGCGACTCAGCCGCTTTAAAATAAAGTAAAAATATCTTAATATTTTCGTACCATTTCTTCAAACCGAGAGTCTTCCGTATTCTCTTTATCTTTTTCACTATTCTCTATCACTTTTTCTCCAAATCGTTGACTTGGCATAGCGAGCATAACGAGCAGTGTTATTGCACCCAAAGGAACAAATACAATAAAAATATAGGCCCAATGGATACCCACATCTCGTAAGCGACGTACTATCAGTGCTAGTAGAGGAACAAACTCTATTATAAACAAAATAATACACATACTGAAGACCGCAATATTCCTGATGGCTTTATCAGATTCTACTCCAGTAAAAAGTGAGTAGTAGGCGGGCAAGAAAATCACCATATTTAGTAGCCAAACCCACCAAAATTCTGGACGTGTGGAACGACCAGAAAAATTCGCGTAGCCTTTGAAAAAACTCCTAATAGCAGTCAGCATACAATAATCTCCTTTTGATTTTAATACTTATTTTGCAAAGTTATGTTACCAGCTTAAAAAAGAGGTAGTTTTTAGAGTGTCTGAAATCACTCTCCTGATAGATCACATAACATCGTCCCTTGAATAGTTGCGCTTATTAATCCTTTGAAAGAGACGATGTTTTCTACTCTCTATTTATAAAAACCAGCTTTCTGATTTCCTCAGAAAACTGGCGATAGTTGTTTCATTATGAAGGTAGATGGACACTCTTACTCAGCATGGGTTGTCTCATTTGCAAAGGAAATGATTGCTTCTTTGAGCTCATCTCCGCTGAGTGAACGGAACTCTTCAATCTTTTGATCAATAGCTTCTAGAGGCATAACGTTTACCTTACCAACGAAAATCTTGTCCATGACTTGGTTATCAACCAATTCGGTCGAAACCAAGAGTTCTTCATAGAGTTTTTCACCCGGACGAATCCCAACTTCAACGATTGGAATTTCACTTTCTGTGTGTCCACTTAGAAGGACCATTTTCTTAGCCAAGTCATAGATCTTAACTGGTTTGCCCATATCGAGGATAAAGACTTCTCCGTCCTTGGCATAAGCGCCAGCATGGATTACTAGACGGCTAGCCTCTGGAATGGTCATAAAGTAACGTGTCATACGGAAGTCTGTTACTGTTACAGGGCCACCTTCAGCAATCTGACGTTCAAAGACAGGAATCACACTACCACGACTACCGAGAACATTCCCAAAACGAACTGCACAGTAGGTTGATTTACTACGTTGGTTAAAGCCAGTGACAATCAATTCTGCCACGCGCTTAGTCGCACCCATAACATTCGGTGGATTGACCGCCTTGTCAGTCGAAATCATAACCATCTTAGGTACTTTGGCTTCATCAACAGCCTTGGCAACATTGTAGGTACCGAGGATATTGTTCTTGAAGGCTTCTTTTGGATTGCGTTCCATCATCGGAACGTGTTTGTGGGCTGCAGCATGATAGACGATGGCTGGTTTATACTGCTCAAACACCTGCAAGAGACGGTCATAGTCCTGAATATCTGCAATAACAGGAACATAATCAATCCCTTGGAATGTACGGATTAATTCATGATAAACGAGATAGATTGAGTTTTCACCATGTCCAAGCAAAATGATACGCTCGGGATTGAAGCGGCTAACCTGACGACAAATCTCCGAACCAATCGAACCACCGGCTCCTGTCACCAGGATAGTCTTGCCTGTAATCTCAGTACCTAGACGCGATTCGTCAAGACGAATTTCCTGACGGCCCAAAAGGTCTGTGATATCAATTTTCTGGAAGCCACTGCCTGATTGATGGAGTCCTTGAACGACTGTCTCAACCTTAGGCATCTTGTAACATTTGACGCCTAGCTTATTACACATCTGCAAGATGCGTTCGTACTCTGATGGGTCAAGCGAAGGAATCGCTACGATGACACGCTCGATTTGGTGACGTTTAGCTAATTCAGGCAGATTATCATAAGAGCCCAAAACTGGGATTCCACCTAGTTTTTGTCCCTTTTTCTTTTCATCGTTATCCAAAATCCCCACTAGCTCAAGGTCGCTAGTTGGGTGTTGGTAGCTGTTCATAAAGAGGGCACCACCATCACCAGCACCAATCAAGAAGGTCCGACGATGTTCACCATCTCCACTACCTTTTTTACGTTTAGAATAAATCAACTGCCAAGTGATACGAGGAAGCAAGATAAGGAAGGTACTCAACAAAATGAAGAGTACGATGAAACGGATAGAAAACAATGGAAGGAAGGCATAGCAGATTCCATAAGAAAGAACACTGCTGAGCATCACTCCGAAAAAGATTTTCATGAAATCCGTAATCTTGCTATAACGACTGATGCTAGCATTTAGCCCCCAAAACGCAATCATGATTTGATAGAGGAGGAAGGCTAAAAGAGTGTAGATCACGTAATCCACAGGCGCAGGATTTATAAGGCCATAAAACAAGATATAAGATACGATGATGGAAACCACCATACTCAGAATATCGAATATCCCCCAAAACACTTGTTTTTGCTGTTTATTTAAAATTTCAACCAGATCAATCACATAATCTGTTAGTTTTTTATTCATAGGAATTTACTCCCCCTTAAAAGAGTCAGATGATACTGTTGTTATGATAACCTGAATCATTCAGTCTATCGGGGCTTACTTTCTCTTTCTTAAAAGTTTGACGAAGATAAACTGACGTACAAAGCCTGGACAAAGTGCAACAATTGCCTGAATGGCTACACTTTTAGCATAATCCATGTAAGAAATTTGCCCTCGCTCAAGCATGCGCTGACGAGCTTGACGATAGAGTTTAAGGTAGCGCAAGCCACCTCGACGCTCAAACATCCCTGCACCGACACGAACCTGACACAAGATTTGATCTAGGTTCCCAGTCTTGGCACCTGCAGCAATCATATTGAGCCAAAGAAGGTCATCCTCCATGTAAAGGCCATCTTCATAGTTGCCCGCCTTGAGAACCATATCCTTCTTGAACATCACTGTCATATGGTTAAAGGCGCTTCTCATTCTCTGATAAGCCACAATGTCTGCGTGCCGAGTTGGGACACGACGGTAAGAAACAATCTCGTCAGGATTGTCAATGAACTCTGCGATATGCCCACCTAAGAGGTCGAGATCTTCTTTCTCCATTAGCTGAAGCTGTTTCTCAAAACGATCCGGAACGGCTAAATCATCCGTATCCATGCGGGCAATAATGTCATACTGGCACTGTAAAACACCGTATCGAAGAGCCAAGCCTAAACCTTGATTTTCTTCTAAGGGGCACCGTTTCACTGTAATGTCTGACTGAGCTTCCACTTCATCTAGCACCTGATAGAGTTCGGGTGTGAGCGGCCCGTCCTCAACAAGAACAAGTTCACTCGGTTTCAAGGTCTGGTTTTGAACACTTTTGATAGCATCTCTTAAAAACGTCGGATTTTCCTTTACATAGACCGACATCAAGACGCTGATTTTTTGCTTTTCAGGCACAGTTTTTCTCCAATGTATAGATTTCCTTCCACTATTTTATCACAAATTCTCCTAGTTTCCTATTTTTATATCAAATCAAGGAAAATTCTAGTAAAGAAATCTGTCACTTTTCACTATATTTTCACTTCCATTGATTGAACTGTCTTGGCTGTCATTACTTGACATTATAAGGAAAAAACCTTAAAATAAGCTGTTATTAAAATCATCCTATCGAGGTTTTTATGAAAAAACAATCACTCTTTTTTGTTCTAGGAATTGTCTTAATCGGGACTGTTTTGCGCTCTCCTTTTACTGCTCTTCCAACCATTTTAGGAGATATCGCTCAGGGACTAGGAGTGGAGGTTAGCTCTCTTGGGATTTTAACCAGTCTCCCTCTCTTGATGTTTGCTCTTTTTTCGGCTTTTGCGAGTCGCTTGGCACAAAAAATCGGACTAGAACATCTCTTTACTTACTGTCTCTTTCTCTTAACTGTTGGCTCTGTCATTCGTATCTTCAACCTTCCCCTTCTCTATCTAGGGACCTTGATTGTCGGAGCGAGCATTGCTATTTTTAATGTTCTTCTACCTAGTATGATTCAGGCAAATCAGCCTCAAAAGATTAGTTTCCTAACAACTCTCTATGTCACTGCCATGGGGATTTCCACAGCTATTGCCTCGTATCTATCGGTCCCTATCACCCAAGCTAGTTCTTGGAAGGGACTCATCCTCGTTCTCAGCTTTCTCTGTCTGGTCACTCTGCTAGTCTGGTTACCAAATCATCACAACAACCACCACCTAGAAAGCAAAAAAGAAAAGCAAGTCAAAGAGAATATTCTAAAAAGTAAAGATGTCTGGGCTATCATTATCTTTGGCGGGCTTCAGTCATTGCTCTTTTATACAAGTATGACCTGGTTGCCAACTATGGCTATTAGTGCTGGTCTTTCTAATAGTGATGCGGCTCTTCTGGCTTCTATCTTCTCGCTGATCAGCATTCCTTTTTCAATGACTGTCCCAAGTCTGACAACTCGTCTGTCAGATGGTCATCGTCAAATCATGCTGGCAATTATCTCTATCGCTGGGATGATAGGAATTGCTATGCTCTTGTATCCAGCCAATAATTTCCTCTACTGGTTAGTCGTCCATCTCTTGATTGGAACAGCCTGCAGTGCTCTCTTTCCTTATCTCATGGTTTGCTTTTCTCTTAAAACCAGTTCTCCTGAAAAGACAGCTCAGCTATCAGGACTAGCGCAAACAGGGGGCTACATCTTAGCTGCTTTTGGACCTGCCTTGTTTGGTTATAGTTTTGAACTTTTTCAATCTTGGATCCCAGCTGTCCTTGCCCTTCTAGCCATTGATATCATCATGACTATCTCACTCTTTATGGTGGATCGGGCTAAAAAGATTCTTTAATTTTCTAAAATCTATCACAACTATAAACAATGCAAAGCTAGACCGAGTCTGGCTTTTTGAGGTGTTGATAAAAATTTATAGTCTAAGATGTCTTAATTCTAGATTAACAGGTTATTTTTTGATAGAATAAAGTTGCGCATGATCAGATTTTTGACTTGTGTGTTCGCAAGTATTAACAAAAATGTTACTAGAGTGTTCAGCTCACTCCAGTAATCCCAAAACTAAGGCAATTAGATTTCTTCTGGAAAAAGTTGCAGTATGTTTTATCTCTGCTGAAGGAAGGTTTCTATACTGTCGTTCGCATAAGAGTTTTCATGCGCTTTTTTATTAAGGATAAGATAATGACTAAATTAAATCAATTAAAAACCAAGGATGACTTTGCAAAACTTCTTGGTTTTAAAAACGCCAGATACATTAACCATTTGTTATACAACATAACAACCGATAACCTATATGAACCGCCAATTGTTATTCCTAAAAAGAATGGTGGAGAAAGAGTTATACATGCTCCCCAAAAAGAGTTGAAGTTCCTTCAGAAAAAATTGTCTAATGTTTTGTGGGAATGTTACCTTGAAAGCATAGAATCTAAATCTAAGGACAAGAACTTTAAAACACCTGTACTGTCTCATGCATTTGAAAAGGGGAAAAGCATTATTACCAACTCTCAGATGCATCGAAACAAGAAATACATTCTGAACATTGACTTGAAAAACTTTTTTGATTCTTTTAATTTTGGAAGAGTAAGAGGCTTCTTTATAAAAGATAGAGATTTTGCTGTTTCACCAGAAATTGCTACAGTAATTGCTCAAATTGCATGTTACCAAGGTAAGTTACCACAAGGAGCCCCTTCTTCTCCCATCATCACAAATTTAATTACTAGAATTTTAGATTATCGGATTGTCAAAATTGCTAAAAAATATCGTTTTACATATTCTAGATATGCCGATGATATGACTTTTTCGACAAATCGTGAACTAAACTCTAATAAGCTGAGAGCAAGCAAAGAGTTAGATAACTTTTTAACTGAATTAGAGGAGGTAATCATCTCATCTGGTTTTGAAATCAATCCTAAAAAAACACGGTTAAGTAATAACATGCAACGCCAAGAAGTTACTGGACTAGTTGTCAACAAGAAGATAAATGTAAAAAGAGAGTACGTAAAAAATACTCGTGCAATGGCCTTTCAATTATACAAAGATGGAGCTTTTGAAATAGATAAGAAACCAGGAACGATCAATCAACTAACGGGACGCTTTGCTTTTATTTTTCAAATAGATCAATACAACAACTACTTACTTTATGAAAAGTCCCTGATACAAAATAATCTGGATTCACAAAAATATTTATTAGGCAGAAACTCATCAAAAAAATCTGAATCAAAATATTTTTGGAAGTATATCTTTTATAATAAAAATTTACGAAAAGAATTATTCTATAATAAAAAACATAATACTTATAATTTACCTAAAGAGTTCTATAGTATCTCAGAAAATGAAAAAGAAGTTTATATGTGCTTATTTAATTCTAAAGAAAAAGAATATAAAAAATTCTTATTTTATAGATATTTTTTTGGAAATGATAGACCTATGATTGTTACAGAAGGGAAGACAGATCCTCTATATATTAAAGCAGCCTTAAAAAAACTATATAAGAATTATCCAAAACTTATTGAAAAAGATGGTGATGATTTTATATTTAAAATTGAATTTCTAAATCGTAGTAATACTGTGGAATACCTGTTTAATATCCCAGAAGGGGGAGAAGGTCTCAAGTATTGGTATAATTATTTTTCTAATCAAATACCCGCAAATTTTTTTAATCAAAAATTTCCTGCAAAAAATGATGGAAAGAAAATCTATAAGGAACTATATCCTAATTATATGGAGTTTTTTTCCCATTTAACTTCAAGAGAACCAAAAAATCCAACTATATTTTTATTTGATAATGAGCCATCAGGTAATCCTCTTTTTAAATTTTTTAATCATGCTACAGATTTAAATGTTAGTAGCAATAATCTTGGTCAAGTTAGAGGTACATCTTTTTATAAGATTACAAAGAAAGATAGTTTGTATGTCATGGCGACACCTTTAATGCCTCACATGAATAACGGTAACTCCTCTGATATCGAAGATCTACTATTGTCTTGTAATCCATCACCTATTTTAAAAGGAAAGACATTCTCCAAAGGTGGTGGTGCTAATCATTATGGAAAGGATATTTTTTCAAAGTATGTTCTGAAAAATTATAAAGAATTCGATTTTACTGAGTTTATCCCTTTGCTAGACGGCATAAGAGATAATATCCTAGATTATACATCATGATTCTAGCTTATCTTTAAAATATAGGTTTGTTTGAAACAACTGATGTTACCATCATATCCTTTAAACTTCTAGTTTTTACTAGGAGTTTTTTATATATAAAATTTTTACACATATTTCTTGACAGGGCTCTCACATTGCGATACAATATATTTGAAAAGAGTATATATAAAATTTTTATATAATATAAAGGAGGTTTCCCATGTACTTCCCAACATCCTCTGCCTTGATCGAGTTTCTCATCTTGGCTGTACTGGAGCAGGGGGATTCTTATGGTTATGAGATTAGCCAAACCATTAAACTCATCGCCAATATCAAAGAATCTACGCTCTATCCCATTCTCAAAAAATTGGAAGCCAGTGGCTTTCTGACCACCTACTCTAGAGAGTTTCAGGGGCGTATGCGCAAATACTACTCCTTGACCAATCGGGGCGTAGAGCAGCTCGTTACTCTAAAGGAAGAGTGGACGCTCTATACCGACACCGTCAACGGCATCATAGAAGGGAGTATCCGCCATGACAAGAACTGACTATCTGACTCAGTTAGAAACCTATCTCCATAAACTACCTGAAGCTGACCGCATCGAAGCTATGAACTACTTTAAGGAACTATTTGACGATGCAGGTCCAGAGGGCGAAGAAGAACTCATTGCCAGTCTGGGAACCCCAAAAGAAGCGGCTCATGATGTTTTATCTAACCTCCTCGACAAAAAAGTCAATGAAGCCCCTGCTCAAAAGAATGACCGTCAACTGCTACACATTGCCCTCCTGGCTCTGCTAGTAGCTCCTATCGGAATTCCGGTCGGCATCGGCATCCTCATGGCCATCATCGGTATTTTTATCGCAGCTGTCTCCGTCATTCTAGCCTTTTTCACCGTTTCGGTGACGGGTATCCTACTGGGCGGACTCTTTATCATAGAGAGCTTTAGTGTTCTGGTTGAAGCCAAATCTGCCTTTATTTTGATTTTCGGGGCCGGTTTGCTTTCTATCGGTGCTTCTTCTCTTGTTCTACTAGGTATCTCCTATGTAGCCCGTTTCTTTGGCCTCCTAATCGTCCGCTTGGCACAATGGATTCTTAAAAAAGGAAAGAGAGGTGACAGACATGCGTAAATTGACAAAAGGATTTCTCATCTTTGGTGTGGTTTCTACAATCCTTGGTTTTATCATGATCATTGTAGGCGCCCAGTCCAATGGTATTCAAAGTTTACTTGCCATGTCAAAAGACCCCGTCTATGACAATCGTATCGAAGAAGTGACCTTTGGAAATGAAGTGGAAAAACTTGATTTGACTCTTGAAGAACATAGCCTAACCATCACAGAGTCTGTAGATGACAAGATCCATATCACCTATCATCCTTCCGTGTCTGGTCGTCACGATCTGACTACTGGCATGAGTGACAAAACACTGAGCGTCACTGACAAACAAGCCTCCCAACATCGCTTTCTAGGTTCAGGAATCGAA